>JAQURV010000179.1 GCA_029004355.1 Candidatus Omnitrophota bacterium | reverse complement strand
CTTATATTCTTAGGCGCGCTTGGCGCGCTCTTCTTCGGGCTGTGGTATCTGCAGGTGAAACGGTCGCAGAAGAAAGAAGAGTAAAGGATGTTCAAGACAACTATTATAGCTTCCAACAATATACTCTTCGAAGGCGAGGCGTGGAGCGTATTTTTGCCCGGCGCTACGGGGGAGTTTGAGGTCCTTGACCTGCATGCGCCCATCGTCAGCTTGCTCAAGAAGGGCAAGATAGTAGTTAACTGGGAGAAGAGGTTTCCCATAAAGCAGGGCGCCGTCCGGATGTCCGGCGATACGCTTGTGGCGGTGGTTGAGGAGTGAGATGGACTTGGTCGCCAGTCACCAGGTCACCGGATAAATTTTACTTGTGACTTGGCTATCGGTAACCGGCAACTGGTGACTAACATTATCTAAGCGGAGTAAAACTATGCTAATTCAACTCATCATAATCCAGGTAGTAACGTTTCTCGTGATCGTGCTCGTATTAAAAAAAATATTATACAATGAGACGGCGAAAGAGGCTTCGCGGCTGCAGAAGCTGAGAGAGGAATTTACCAGGAAAGAGAAGGAACTGCAGGCAAGGGTGGACATGGCCGCGAGGGACGCGGAGGAGAAGATAGCGATAGCCGAAAAAGAGGCTCAGAAGTACCGCGAAGCGAAAGAGCGGGAAGCGGAAGGCGTGAAGGATTCGCTCGTCGAGAAAGCGCGCGACAAAGCCGAGGAACTCGTCAAGGCCGCGGTCAATTCGAAGGAAAAGATCAGGGAAGAGATATATATGGAGCTGAAGAAGATCGTCCCCGTGACGGCCGTGCGCATCTTCAAAGAAGCCCTGCCCGCCCAGGCCCGCGAGATGATGCATGACGACCTGGTCAAGGATGTGATAGAGAAGGTAAAGAAGATGGAGAAGGATATGTTCAAGGTCAAGACCGCCAGGGCCGAGGTCCTGACGCCTTACCCGATGAAAAGACAGGAGAAAGAGAAGATAGCTTCTCTTATAAACGATAAAGCGGGCCGTTCGATCTCTTTGGTTGAAAGTCCGGATAAAGATCTCGTTGCCGGGGTCGTGATCAGGATAGACAGTCTTGTGATCGACGGTTCACTCGAGAACAGGCTGAGGCAGATACAGGAGAAACTGGGATAATATGCGCACCGCACTCATAATATTACTGATGCTTGCCACTATCCTGGGCCCGTCAACGGTCATAGGGATGATCGCGTACGGCTCCATACGGGCGTTGGGGAGAAACCCCTCGTCGGCTCCGAAGATATTGCTCGCGATGATAATAGCGCTCATATTTGCCGAAGCGGTGGCCGTCATATCGCTACTTGTTGTATTCCAGCTCTTCAGCAGGTGAAAGCGGAGGAAGATGAGTACAGTCAGCGTTAAAGAAGTCGGCAGGATAAAAGAGATAAGAAAATCTATCGTCAAGATAGAGGGTCTTCCCAACTGCATGCTGGGCCAGCTTGTGAATTTCGGCGACAAGACAAAAGGTTTTGTCATGGGCTTTACCGAAAACGAAGTGCTGGCGCTGCTCTTAGGGGTCCCTACGGAGATAAAAGCAGGAGAAGAGGTCTCTTCCGAAGAAGAAGCCTTTAAGATACCCGTCGGTAAAAATTTCATAGGCAGGGTCGTTAGCCCTCTCTGCCAGGCCCTCGATGGCAAGGGGCACATCAAAGAGGACGGGTACGAATGCATATTCAGGGATGCCGCGGCGATCCTCGAAAGGGTGCCGATCGAAGATATGCTCTCGACCGGCATACGCATAATCGATTCATCCCTTCCCATAGGAAAAGGGCAGAGACAGCTCATAATCGGCGACCGCATGACCGGTAAAACGGCCATAACCATCGATACCATCATAAACCAGAAGGATAAGGATGTCGTATGCATATATTGCTGCATCGGCCGCGATTACGCATCTTTTGAGAAGGTCCTGACTACCCTAAAAGAGACCGGCGCCCTCGAATATACCGTCGTCGTCGCGGCGCTTGCCTCTTCCTCCATCGGGGAGCAGTATCTCGCCCCATACGCCGCCGCTACGCTCGGAGAGTATTTCATGTATTCCGGAAAAGACGTGCTCATCGTCCTGGACGACCTTACTAAACATGCCTGGGCATATCGCGAACTCTCGCTCCTCCTGGGAAGGGCGCCGGGCAGGGAGGCCTATCCCGGAGATATCTTTTACCTGCATGCCCAGCTCATGGAACGCGGGGCCAAATTGTCTCCCGCAAAGGGAGGCGGCTCCATGACGCTTCTGCCGATCGTCTCAACGCTTCAGGGCGACATCGCCGGTTTTATACCGACCAATACTATATCGATGACGGACGGGCAGGTCTTCCTTAATTCCGTCCTGTTCGCCGAAGGGTTTAAGCCGGCCATAGATATAGGCCTCTCCGTTTCGCGTATCGGCAATAAGGTCCAATCGCCGCTTATGAGAGAACTGACAAAGGATATGGGGCTTTCCTATATCCAGTATAAGGAACTTCTCAAGGCCACAAGACTGCGCGCCGCCATCTCCGAAGACCTCGAGCGCCGCCTGAAA
>JAQURV010000178.1 GCA_029004355.1 Candidatus Omnitrophota bacterium | reverse complement strand
CGCATAGCTTGGTAGCGCGTATTGCCGGGGTAATTGAAAAATCTGTATTTGAACTCAAAGCCTGCGCCGCCTTGTGACGCGTCCAGGGTATAATAACCATTGCGGACAAGCTCGAGCAAAAATCCGTGCGCTATCTTCGCAAGATCATATTCGACGGAAGTCTTGGAAGGCGACGTCTCATGAATATTCTGGCCCCTCACGTCTATGATCCTGGCACTCTTATCGGGAAGCAAAAGAACATTTCTCAAAGGAAGGTCGCCGTGGGAAAACGGCGTATAATGCGTCGGGCCGAGCCTTTGCTGCAGAGCCGGGCCGTTCTTCTCCAGTATATCCATCAAGATAGGGAGGTTCGGATAGACCTTTCCGTTGATGGTCACGTATCTGGCGGCCATCAAATTTCCGAAAAAATAAGAGGCGTCGGGATAGGCAACCTCGCCTACTTTAAAAGAGCGGCCCTTTATAAGGCGGTCGTATATCTCTCCTTCATGCCGGGTCAAAAGCCCGGTCCTATACCGCATACGCTTCAATACATTCGTCTTGAGTTCGTCAGGATATACCTCCAGGTCATGCTTGTAGTGCGTATCCGCCATAAGCGTCACGAATGAATCTACCGATTGATAGATATCTTCCGGGTTGACGAACGGATCGTAAAAATAATATTTCGTAATATCCATTGCGCCGTCGAAACATTCCATCGCGTAGTATGCGATATCACCCTCGTGATAGAAGTCGAGCACTTTAGGATAGAGGCCGCGCGCCGCTTCGGGGAAACCGGTCTCTATCCGTTTCAGCTTCTCCACCTGGCGCACGATCCATGGCGTGCCGTTGCCGCTTATGCCTTCCCAATCCGAGTACTTGATAACGACGCGCCTGCCTTCAGCATTTTCCGCAAGATACGTATAAGATGAACTTCCGCCCCTGCCATAACTCTGGATAAGCTTATATCCTCTTGCGGTCAGCATTGCCGGCAGTTCGTCCTGAGGCTCTTCGGCGGATTTTATGGCCAGATCCGTCACGCCGGCGGGACGCCTGGCCAATACGCTTTCAGGCAGAAGATCGGTAGAAACAGCTACAGGATCAAGGAACTTGGACAAAATTTTATCTAACAGGAAGAAATGGAGATAGACCTCTTCTTGATCATCGAATTCGACGAATTGGATCATGCCTGCCAGCATAGCCATATGCCTTGCGGAGGTCTCATCGTATGTTGCGATCACAAACGGCCGTCCGGGCGGGTTCCTGACGCCGCGGGAAGCCAGTAAGAAACCAAAGTCCAGATCTGTAAAGCCCAAATCATCGAAAGCTTTCTTTAGTTTCAATAATTCGCGCTCATTATTATCCGTTAGACTAAGGTAGAGGGCTTTCGAAGATCGGAGCCATTCCAGGCCTTCTATTTTCTTCAGGTTGGCGAGACGGTCTTTGTCCGAAACATGCAGCAGCGTACTTTCGACTTCCGGTCGGATCCAATAGATGACCGGGAACTTCGCGTCGCCGAATAGCTTTACCCACGCCTGCTGAAGCAATGTCGTCGTCATCGGCGCTTCAACTCCCGAAATAACTATGACCTCGGTCTTCGTCTCCTTCAAATAGTGCACGATCTTCAAGGCGGCTTTAAAAGCCTGGGTGACCGTGGGCCCCGGATCTCTCGATGCCAATTCGGCTGTTGCAGGCGAAGGCTCTGCGGCTGGGGTAGGCAGTGTCTGCGGAGCGGAATCCCTGTCCGCTGCCAGGCGCAATTTATAGCTGCCGCTCACCCTTTCGAGCTCTACGCGCATATTTTCCGAAAAACCTCCGGCCCGCAAAATCCTTCCCAGGCGGGTTCCGGGCAGGACCACTTGAAGGGCCGCCCGCGCTCCGTCGTCAATTTCAGTATTTCTGATTATAGCGTGCGCTAGTTCTCTCATAATTCTCGATCTCTGACCCGCTAACTCTATGAAGTTACTCCTGGTCACTTGAGTCGTATTGACCCGGTCTACCCTTTCCCTCATATGGTTTGCCCTGTTTTCCGAAACGTGAGGAAGGGCGCAATAGAGATCCAACAACGTATCGAGATCGACGATCCAGCATCTGGCTCCTTTTTGCGAGGCAAAATGGTCTCCGGCCATCTTCATCATCCGTGATTCTATATCCCTGCCCCTGTCTTCCGGGTTGTTGACATTTATACTGGTTATGAGTATGCCTCTATCGTCTATTACGATCGACATACCGCCGATAGGGTCTGTGCCGCCATTCTTCCGGACCTTGATGTCGTATGAATCTTCAGCGGTAAACGGCAGCTGCTCCAGCTCAAGCCGGTACCTGTCATCGCCATACCGATATTCGGACCCGACCCTCGGCGCCGCGTTTAGCGGAGCGGGCGGCTCGGGAAGATCCGCGCTAATACCGTGTTGGGCAACGAATATCCCGACACCATCAATAAATGAACGCGCGTCGTCCGGCTCAAGATACCATTCGATCGGCCCGGTTTTCACTTTACGCTTCAGGCCGAATCGCTGTAAAAATTGATAAAATTCCTGCGCATCTCGATTGCCGACGGCTGAGCTAAGGTGTATGGCGCCTTTCGT
>JAQURV010000177.1 GCA_029004355.1 Candidatus Omnitrophota bacterium | reverse complement strand
CATAAATACACCCATGGGCAGATACGGCAAGGACGATGACAGCTATATCAGGATGATGGCTATCCAATATAAGATACCGTACATCACGACGATGGCCGCGGCAAAGGCCGCTGTCGACGGGATAAAAGAGGTGGCGGGAGGGGAGGAGAAGCCCATGGCCCTCCAGGAATATCATCATAAAAGCCTGAAGGAGAAAGAGCCTGCCGGAAAACTTGCTGCAAGCGCCGGTTTAGTGTAAACTCTTCTTTATATGGACGTATCGGCCGAGGCTAAAAAAAATATTATTTTAGCCGTAATATTGTGTTCCCTGGGTTTTGCCGTCTATTCCTGTGTATTGAGCAGCGCGTTTCAGCTTGATGATTACAGGGTCATCGTCGATAATCCAGCCATAAGAAATCTCACCCAACTGTCAAAGATATGGGAATTCTGGCCCACCCGTTTTATAACAACCCTCTCGTTTGCGGTAAATTTCAGTTTAGAACGCTTCAATGTCTTCTATTACCACGTCTTCAACCTGGCGATCCATCTGGGCTCGGCGCTTTTGGTCTGGTGGCTTACGTTCCTTACTTTTTCGACTCCAAAGATTAGGAGCGAAAAGATAGCACTGTCGAAGGGGACGATCGCTTTCTTTGCCGGAGCGATATTCGTCGCGCACCCGGTCCAGACCGAGGCGGTGAGCTACATAGTCCAGCGCGCCACATCGCTTTGCGCTTTTTTCTGCCTGGCCTCGATCTCCCTTTATGTCAAATCGAGATCACTTGAGTCCGGATCCTCGACGGAGAATTCGTGGAGATACTATTATATCGCTTCGCTTCTGACGGCGATCCTGGCCATGTTCACAAAAGAGTCGGCCATAATACTGCCGCTGCTCGTAGCTCTCTACGATCTTATCTTTATAAGGACGAAGAAGGCCGTCTCCTGGAAAAAGCTGGCACCTTTCTTTGCCGCCCTGCCCGTCATCCCTTTTACGATGTTCGCGACGAAATCCGTAAATTTCCTTGAGATGCGGCTCGCCTGCGAAGGCGCCCCCGGCATATCGCCGGTCCACTATCTCCTGACGCAGGCCAGGGTCATCGTCACCTATATAAGGCTTTTATTCATACCCTGGAACCAGAATATCGACTACGATTATCATATCGTCGGGACTCTGGCGGAACTTCCGGTATTGGCCAGCTTCGTCCTTATTATCCTCATCCTGTCCCTGGCAATAAAGATGCTTCCAAAATATAGGTTACTTTCATTCGGCATCTTCTTCTTTTTCCTGGCCCTAATGCCCGAGTCGAGCATCATCCCGATCGCCGACGTGATCTTTGAGCACAGGCTATACCTGCCGATGGCCGGATACAGCATATTTTTAGCAGGCGCCGTATATTATATCTTCGCTCGCCGCAGCCGGAGGGCGATGAACGCGGCAATATTTATCATAATCCTTCTTTATTCGGCCTTGACATATGGCAGGAACCTTGTCTGGGCGGACGGGGTCAGCCTATGGAGCGACGCCGCCCATAAATCCCCGGATAAAGGGCGGCCTTATAATAATCGCGGTTTTGCTTATCTTGGAAGGCAGGATCCCGATTCGGCCATAAAGGACTTTAATAAAGCTATAGAGCTCGAGCCCGGTTCCGACGCAGGATACTATTAT
The DNA here is from genome assembly GCA_029004355.1 of Candidatus Omnitrophota bacterium. Lineage (GTDB taxonomy): Bacteria > Omnitrophota > Gorgyraeia > 2-01-FULL-45-10 > 2-01-FULL-45-10 > FEN-1322. The sequence goes on along the minus strand of JAQURV010000177.1, from coordinate 978 downwards.
AACCTCGCCAACGCCTATAGGATGAAAGGTATGCAGGAAGAGGCCGTATCCAATTATAGTAAGGCGGTCGAGATAGACCCGCTCTTTACCATGGCTTATATACAAAGGGCGGTCACCTATTTCAATAAAGGCGACTATGATAATAGCTTGAAAGATATGCGCAAGGTCGAGGGGCTGGGCTGCGCTGTTCCTGCCAGCTTCCGGGAGAAGTTAGAAAAGATGATGAAGAAATCGCGATAATGTAGTATAGTAGAGAAAAGAAAGGAAGGTGCTGCATGGCGAAGAAGCTTGTTTTGATGGTTTGCTTGTTTTCTTTGATCGGTTTGTCTACCGCTCCGGCGCAGGAAGAGCCGATCGGCCGCATGTTCAAGGCCGAACCGGTGAAAGTTTATATTAAAGACGTGGTCAATCAATCCGGACAGGACCAGATAACCCCGGCATCTTTCAAGAAAGAGCTTGTGGATAGCCTTCATGAAAGAAGGGCGATGAAATTCGAGGTGGTAGATAACCCCGCAGGAAGCGATATCCAGGTAGCCGCGGTGATAACGAAGTACCAGTACCTGGAAAAAGGGCCCATTAAATTCAGCCCCGGCGTAGAGACGATGCTTCTTGATGCCGCAGCGACCATGACCGAAAACTACGTAGAGATGTCCGTAGATTATACCGTTACAGATACAAAGACCAATAAAGAACTGTGGCGACATACCATAAGCGAGTATATCAAAATGAAGATGACGCACGAGGAGAGCATCCCGCTCATATACGATGTGGAGACGGGGGCTTTCGTATGGAAATGTTTCGGAAAGGCAAGGCTGAGAGACAGCAATGAGGATAAGGTCCTGTAGGAGCTATGCATAAGGAACTGCAGTTCAAGAAAGGCGAAGGTTATTATAAGAACGAGGGAGACGACCTGATAAAGCTTATCCCAAAAGGCATCAGGCGTATCCTCGATATTGGCTGCGGCAGGGGCATCGTAGG
>JAQURV010000176.1 GCA_029004355.1 Candidatus Omnitrophota bacterium | reverse complement strand
GGTTCGTGCTTAAGCAGGGCGTAAAAATTGCGAGGCAGCGTCCGAGCAATTTTTCCCGAGCGCAAATTTTACATGGTTAAAATTTGCGCGTCCCTGCGAAGCACAACCCCGAGGTTTACGAACCACTAAGACACATCACATTCGGCTGTATCGAAAAATTTATATCAACTTCCCTTCGCGGTATGCCCCGATATATTTCCCGCAATACTCGTCAGTGCCGAGAAGCGCGCCGGAGGTACGTAAGGAGGAAACTATATACTTATCGAGCGGGTCGAGTATCGCCGCGTCGAGGCCGGCATGGATGGCCATCGTAAGGAAGGACGCGTTGATGAGCCTCCGATTGGGCAGGCCGTATGAGACATTCGAGAGGCCGCAGACCGTCTTTGCGCCGGCCAGACCCTTTATGAGCGGAAGCGATCTCAGGAATTCTACCGCCTGGTCCGGCTCTGTCGCTATCGGCCGGATGAGCGGATCGAAATATAGATTGCCGACATCGAAGCCTTCCTTCTTCACGCGCTCGTATATCTTCCGGGCCGCCTCGAACCTGTCATTACCGGTCTGCGGCATGCCCTTCTCGTCCATTGTAAGCGCTATAAGTTTTGTATTGTACTTTATGGCAAGGGGCAGTATCGATCTTATCCGCGCTTCATCGCCCGATATAGAATTTATCATCAGGGAACCTTTAGAATGATACGCCTTGAGAGCCGCCTCGATCGCGAGATAGCTCGGGCTGTCGATGCAGATATTGGCATCCGGTATTTCGTTCTGGATCACGCTTAAGACCCAGTCCATATCCTGAAGCTCGCTGCCCAATGTCACTGCGCAATTTACATCTATATAGTCAGCGCCGGCGTCGGCCTGAGAACGCGCGGCGCCGGAAATAAAGCCGGCGTCCCTGGAGCCGATAGCTCCTTTTACCTTCTCTTTCGTGGAGTTGATCCTTTCACCGATTATTAACATAAGCCTGTCTCCTGGTAATTAAGCAATTCTTCGGTCAAACCAAGGTCAGCAATTACTGAAGCCAGATAACACGTTTGCAATCAGGTTTCTTTGCTACATTTACCTATATTGCCCAATCGCTCCATTATTCTGCTGCCTTCCCATAACTCGCCTCTATCGCCTTGACCAGATTCGTCAGGACTTCGTTCACGGGCGTAGCTATGCCAAGCGCCTTACCCTGCCTGACGACGGCGCCGTTTATAAAATCTATCTCCGTCCTCTTTTTATTCAATACATCCTGGAGCATGCTGCATCTGTTGGCAGAGGTAGCCTTGCAGACAGATTCCACTTTCTGTATCGGGTCGTCGTAGGAGATCTTTATCCTTTTCCGCTTGACGATCTTCGCCGCCTCCTGGACCGCGGAGCGCAGAAGAGAGCGCGCCTCTTCGAATTCTATAAGGGCGCCGTTATTAAGGCGCGCGATCGCCGCAAGCGCGTTTATCCCCACATTTATAATGAGCTTGCCCCAGATCACGGAATCTATATCCTTCGACACCTTCGTCTCGAAACCAGCCTTCACCAAAACGTTCTGCAGATCCCGCAGTGCGGCGGACAACTTGCCGTCGGACTTGCCGATAATGGTCTCGCCCCTGCCGGCGTGCCTGACGTGGCCCACGCCCAGCAGTGTCGAGCCGTGATTCGTTACCCCGGCTATCACCTTCTCGGGTCCGAAATAATCATTGAGTATCTGGACGTTCCCGATACCGTTCTGGAGCGTTACGACGAACGTATTTTCGCCTACCAGGTCTTTTATATCCTTGCAGGCATCCTCCGTCGAATAGCTCTTGACGGCAATCATGACAAAGTCGCAGACCCCGACCTCCTTAGCGTCCGTGGAGACGCTGACCTTCGCCTGGTGGCTGCCGCTTAAACCTTCGATCTTTATGCCGGCCTGATCTATGCGGCCGGCGCGGTCCTTTGAATGATCGAACAGCCAGATATCCTCTTTAGTCCGTACTTTCAGCAACCCGGCTAAAAGACAGCCTAAGGCGCCCGGCCCTACGACAGCTATCTTCATAAGAGCTCCTCTACATCTTCCTTAGCTTCTTCATCTCTTCTTCTTTAATGGTGAACGTGTGCTCGGCCGAAGGGAACGAGCCCTTCTCTACCTCATCTTTATATCTCTTTAACCCTTCCAGGATCGAATGCGAAAGTTTGACATACTGTTTTACGAATTTCGGGATGAACCTGTCGAAGAGACCCACCATGTCATTTACGACAAGGACCTGGCCGTCGCAATATTTGCCCGCGCCGATACCGATGACCGGTATTGTGAGCTTCTCGGAGACGAGCTTTGCCACGAGATCGGGTACGCATTCAAGGACGAGCCCGAAACATCCCGCGCGCTCCAGCTTCAGGGCCTGTTCAATGAGATGCTTGGCGGCCTCGGCGGTCTTTCCCTGTATCTTGAATCCGCCCAGCTTCGAGATCGTCTGCGGCGTAAGGCCAAGGTGCCCGAGGACCGGGATACCTGCATTCACTATAGCTATCGTGACATCGATGACTTCGTCACCACCCTCCAGCTTGACCGCGTCACAACCCGCTTCCTTCATGAAGCGCCCCGCGTTCCTGACCGCTTCTTCTTTCGAGACCTGATATGACATGAACGGCATATCGCCGACTAAGAAGGCGTATTTCGTGCCACGCCGCACTGCCATAGCATGATGGATCATCATATCCATAGTCACTGGTACTGTCGAGTCTAGGCCGAGCACCAC
>JAQURV010000175.1 GCA_029004355.1 Candidatus Omnitrophota bacterium | reverse complement strand
ATTGCTCGTGATCTTCGTCATATCTTTTACGGGCGTGCCTTCCGCCCACCCATATTCAGACGATAACAGCGATCGTTATAGCAGCAGCTCTTCGCCTGTCTTTGCTCCGGGATATCTCAATGCGGCAAAATATCAGGCAGAGGCCATACTTAAACAGCAGACCCCGAAGAGATCCTTCCTTGATACCGCTATCGAATATGTCCTTGGGAAGACATCTAATGAAGTAGGGGGAGCGGTGCAGGAAAAAGCCGCGAATCTCCCCAAGCTGCAGAAGAAGCAGGGCAGTTCCAATAAGGCGCAGGCAGGAGCGAAAGGCGCGGCATTGGTTAGCTCTGCGCCGTCCAAGATAAATAAAGGGACAGGTACCGACCAGCGGGACGCGAACGGCGTCCTGGTATCGGAGAGCGGTAATATCATGATGTCCGAGATCATCGACGGCGTCCGGCATCACTACGCGGGATTTACATCCGATAGTAACGATACGATACAGGCGGCGGTGAATAGGGCGCTGGCCGGCGAGATCGTCGCTGTAAGGGAGAGCTCGTCCGACAGTTTAGCCGACGCATATGCCGGCTTCCGTATCATAACAGGCATTAGAGTGTACGGCGGATACGATGATAATGGCAACCTTTCAGGGCATAGTAATATTTATGGAGGGGTACTAGGTGCGAAAAAGGTCGACACGATAATCATAGATGGTGTAAATGATGCTGCGCATTCTGTCGAGGTAAGCGGATTTAATGTTACTTTTCTAGGCTATAAGGGCGGCACTCTTATAAATAATCTGATCAATGTCATGCTGGTGCGCATAATGGGCGCGATCACTATAACCAATTCATCATACGTCAACATCAATAATTGTAATACTGACGGGCTGCAGGGCATATTTGCGAAGGATTCCACCTTCTCGGTATTTAATTCGGATATTATAGGTTCGTTTGCCGGTATAAATGCCACCAATTCTTACATAACGGCCGCTAATAACGATATCGCGGGAGACTCGACGGGGATAGGCAGCGCCTACTCCACGTTCCCGGGGATCATAATACTTTTTGGAGGGCCCAAAGGCAATGGGATAATAGGCGATAATTCGCAGTTTATACTTGCAGATAATAATATCACAAGCTATGGTCAGGATATCGTCCTCAACAATAACTCCCAGGCTTCATATTCTAAGCCTCAGTCTACGCCGCCTGCTAGCGTTGCTATGACCGATACCAGGACCTTGGGGATGGAAAAGCCTCTATATAACTCAGATGTCGGTAAAGACACATCGAGCTTGAGTCCGTATATGGGAGGATATAAGGCCAATAAGCTTGGCGACATCTTTAAAGGCCTGCTCACCAATAAGGATGCCCTGCAGAATGGTGCTGCAGCTATAGATCCCGCTACTCTTGCCAGGATGATGCGCGACGCGCAAGATAAAGACGCCTTATCCGTGCCTATGGGCGGCATAGATCCGGCGGAGATGCAGATCGCTTCGATGCTTGCGAGTATAATGAAGAATCCGACCGATGGCCAGAAGATCGTATTGGATGTGCTCGCATCGGTCATGAAGGATGCCGAGAAGATAGAAAAGGATGCGAAATCATCCGCGATAAAGAAGGCTACGGATGAGCTCGTGCAGGCGGCCGCAGCGGCCCTGCTGACGCAAGCCCTGCCGGGCCTTCTAGAGAAAGGCGATATAGCCAATATAAAGAATATATTCTCCGAACTGGAAGCCGCTAACAGGAAGATACTCGCAGAATACGAGAAGGCCTCCAAGCCATATTATGAAAACATACTAAAAGACCTGTCTAAGAATATGGCGATATTGCAGCTTAAGAATGTCCTGAGCGGCAATATCTCAAAGAATGAACTCGAAAGGCTTCCTCCCTCGGAACTCGACAAGATACTCGAGAAGATAAGGGCTCGGAAGGACAGGGCTTTCGAAGAAGATTATATCCTGCAGCAGGAATCAAAGTACCGCAAGGTCTACCTCGACCCCACCAGAAAGCGGCTCGAGGAGGATATGAAGAGCATGCTGACGGACTTCACCGGCAAAATAAACGGCGCTTTGAAGAGTGGCGAGAAGAAATAAGTCTACTTCGCTCTCCCATAGTTAGACCATGTTAGAGCTTCGTAGGACATATTCCTGCGAAGCCATACCTCGTTGTAACAGCTGATTGGCAAAGCAGAATAGATATGCTATCATAATATCATGCCATTCCATCCCGAAGAAATTTTATTCTCTCCTACGACTGTTTGCAATCTAACCTGTCCGCATTGCGATCTCAGAAGATCTAAAGAGGTCCTGTCCCTGCCGGACGCCAAGAGATTCCTTATCGGCTGTAAGAAAAAAGGCATAGACAGGTTGGGCTTTACCGGCGGGGAGCCTTTTCTTGCCCGGGAATTTTTATATTCGATCACCAGGTTCGCCGTCAGAAAAGAATTCTTATTTACGCGGATAGTTACAAACGGCGTGTGGTACAAAAACGCGGACGACCTGAGGTCCTGCCTTGAAAGATTGTTCAAATCCGGTTATGACGGTTCTTTCTGCCTGAGCGTTGACGCCTACCATAAACAGGACATGGAAAAGGTTGCCTGCTTCATAAGGGTCGCGCGATCTATATGGAGAAGGCCGGATCTCGTATCGATCGTGTATGTGACCGGAAGGAATAATGCGACAAAGAAGAAGCTCTCAAAGCTGGCGGGTCGGCTTAAAGCGCGGCTCAGGTGTTTCGGGACCCGATACGCTCACATTAGATCGGATAGTATTTTTATAAAGATAGGGAAGGTCGATCTTTCGCCGGTGGGTAAGGCGCGAAGGATTAAAGACCCTTGGGACGGCAGGTGGTTCAGGGAAGATCGTTGCAGAGGGCCGGGCA
>JAQURV010000174.1 GCA_029004355.1 Candidatus Omnitrophota bacterium | reverse complement strand
TGTATCGGCGGATGCCCGGTCGGTATAGATATTAAAAAATTCATATCCCATATAACTAAAAAAGATTACTCCGCCGCATTCGCCGCTATACGCGAGAAGAATAATTTTCCTTCAATATGCGGCCGTGTATGCCCAGCCGAATATCAATGCCGGCGCGCCTGCGTCTTCACAAAGAAAGGCTCCGCCTTTGCATCCAAGGAAGCGATAAACATACATTTCCTGGAGCGCTTCGCGGGTGATTACGGCATGAATAATAATGTCAACATACCGAAGAGTTCCGATAAGACGCTCTCCAAACATAAAGTTGCCGTGGTAGGTTCCGGCCCTGCGGGTCTATGCTGTGCTGGAGAACTGGCAAGATACGGCATAAAGGTTACGGTATTTGAGGCTCTTCAGAAACCGGGAGGGGTATTGAGATACGGCATTCCGCCTTTCAGGATGCCCAGAGACATACTGGACTTCGAGATAGATTATTTAAAGAAGCTCGGCGTCGATTTCGTCGGCAACTTCATAATAGGCAGGACAAAGACCCTCGATGAGCTTTTAGCTCAAGGGTATTCGGCCGTATTCTTAGGCCTTGGCGCGGGGATACCGTCGTTCCTCGGAATACCGGGTGAGAACCTGTGCAATATATATTCCGCAAACGAATTCCTGACCAGAATAAATCTTATGTCAGCGTATAAATTTCCGGAATATCACACTCCTGTTAACATAGGTAAGAAGGTACTTGTTATAGGGGGCGGCAATACCGCTATGGACGCCGCAAGGGCGGCTCTGCGCCTGCAGAATATGACCATGCAAGGATCGGATACTACCATAATATACAGGAGGACCGAAGCTGAGATGCCCGCGCGCAGGCTTGAGATAGAGCACGCCAAGGAAGAAGGGGTTAAATTTAAATTTCTCATGCAGCCCGTAGAATTCCTGGGCGATGATAACGGATTTGTCAAAAAGATGAGATGCCTGGAATGCAGGCTCGGAGAACCCGACAGCTCCGGACGAAGACGTCCTGTGCCGATCGAGGGAAGCGAATTCGATATCGAATGCGACATAGCCGTAATAGCGGTGGGATTAAAGGCCAACCAGATACTCATCAGCGTGACGCCGGAATTGAAGACGGATAAATACGGAGACCTCGTAGTTAATAAGGAGACGATGGAGACTTCTATTAAAGGTGTCTATGCCGGCGGAGATATCGTCGGAGGAGAAGGAACGGTCATAGAAGCCATGGGCATGGCAAAGAAGGCCGCTCGAGGCATTCTGGAATATCTTAAAACAAATACGGTTAGAAGTTAAATAGGCAGATATTTTTTATTGACAAATAGAAAATACGTGATATAGTAGTAATAGATTTAGACAATGATGTCTTTTGGCAAAGTGCGCCAAAAGATTTTTTTATTTTTAAGAGTTTAATTAAGGACTGAGACGTCCGGATCCTATGGAAGGAATCGGGCGTTTTTTTGTTTATTCTTTAAGACAAGGTCGTCTTGTTAATCCATACGGATTTACGAGGCGATTTTTTGCTTTTGGAGGATTTTTATGATCAATTCAGGAGATACAGCGTGGGTTCTTATGTCGACCGCACTCGTCATGTTAATGACATTCCCCGGGCTTGCGCTCTTTTACGGAGGACTGGTAAGGCGTAAAAACGTCCTTGCTACTATAATGCAGTCGTTCTTCGTGCTGTGCATGATAAGCATACAATGGGTACTCATAGGATATAGTTTGTCATTCGGCCCCGATCAGGGACATTTCATCGGAAGTCTGGCGTGGTTCGGACTAAAGGGAGTGGGGATGGCGCCCAATCCCGACTATGCCTCGACAATACCGCATCTATTATTCATGGCATATCAGATGATGTTTGCGGTCATTACGCCCGGACTTATAACGGGCGCATTCGCAGAAAGAATGAAGTTCTCCACATATGTGGTCTTTACCTTATTATGGGCGACGCTGGTCTATGACCCGGTCTGCCACTGGGTATGGGGAGCAGGCGGATGGTTAAAGAATATGGGCGCGCTCGACTTCGCCGGAGGCACGGTAGTCCATGTATCTAGCGGAATTTCGGCTCTCGTCTGCGCGCTTGTGCTTGGAAAGAGAAGAGGATATGGCAGAGAGCCTATGTCGCCTCATAATCTTCCTTTATGCCTCATAGGAGCCGCGCTTCTATGGTTCGGATGGTTCGGCTTCAACGCCGGCAGCGCGTTAGGAGCTAATGAACTAGCGGTCTCGGCGTTTATAGCTACCAATACCGCGGCGGCCGCGGCGGCATTGACATGGATGTTCATCGAATGGAAAGTAATAGGTAAACCGACTGTACTTGGCGGCGCAACAGGGGCTGTGGCAGGACTCGTGGCTATCACACCCGCGGCGGGTTTTGTAACTCCGCTGTCATCTATAATTATAGGTATGCTGGTGGGCTTAGTATGTTACACATCGGTGGCGGTGATAAAGTTAAAGTTCGGATATGACGACTCACTTGATGCTTTTGGTGTTCATGGTGTAGGCGGTACATTCGGGGCTCTTGCTACGGGCCTATTCGCGGAAAAGATAGTGAACCCTGCCGGTAATAACGGGCTCTTCTTTGGTAACCCGGCGCTCTTGATAACACAGGCGACAGGAGTAATAGCGGCCGCGGCATACGCTGTGGCAGTGACTTTCATACTGCTCAAGGTTCTTGAGGCGACTATGGGGCTGCGCGTGGAAGATGAAGAGGAAGTCATAGGACTGGATATCACACAACACGAAGAGAGCGCTTATACGCTGCTCGACTGACGGGAGGTGGCATAGGTGAAGCTTATAATAGCGATCATACAGCCTCATAAGCTCGAGGACGTTTTGCAGGAACTTGATAAGTCGGAAATTTACCT
>JAQURV010000173.1 GCA_029004355.1 Candidatus Omnitrophota bacterium | reverse complement strand
GCATCGCGGAAGGCCTCGTTGTGGTCGACGCCAAGGGCAATGTCATAATGATGAACCCCACCGCGGAGAAACTTCTCGGCATCTCGCAAAAAGATAAAGTCGGCAAGCCCATCACGGAGAACGCCAGGAAAGAACACCTGATCTCCATGTCCGCGAATCCGGCCGGGGAAGAGAATTCGGAGATAGAGGTAATGAGCCCGGAAGACGAGACCAAGCGGATACTCAGGTCGAGCAGCGCGGTCATAGAGAACGAGAACGGGCAGACGGTCGGTATGGTCTCGGTCTTAAGCGACGTAACGAAACAGAAAGAGCTCGACCAGCTCAAGACGGATTTCGTCTCCAAGGTCTCCCACGAACTGCGCACGCCTATAATAACCGTCCAGAACGCCATCGCGTTGCTTTTGGATAAATCGCTCGGCGATATTACCGCGGAGCAGGATAAGTACCTGAATATAGCCCGGCGCAGCCTCCAGAGGCTGGCCCTCCTGGTCAACGACTTGCTCGATGAAGCGAAACTCGAGGCCTCAAAGATGGAACTGCAGGTCGCGTCATGTCCCATCGAAAAATTGATCAATGACGCCTGTGACGCCCTGAACGCATGGGCGATGACCAAAGCCATTAAGATCGAAAAGAAGGTCCGGCAGGGGATGCCCGAAGTAAGCCTCGACTATAACAGGATAATACAGGTAATAAATAACCTTATCGGCAACGCCATAAAGTTCACCCCGCGGGAAGGTGTTATAACTATCGAGGCGGGCCTGGACGAACACAGGAAGAACATGCTCGTGAGCGTATCCGACAGCGGCCCCGGCATAGAGAAGAAGGACCTTGAGAAGATCTTTGATAAATTTTATCAGATAAAGGGAGAGAGGGTGCATACAGATATAAACGGGACCGGTCTCGGGTTGTCTATCGCCAGGGAGATAGTGCTCCTGCATAAAGGGAAGATCTGGGTGGAGAACGGTAAGTCCGGCGGAGCGAAGTTCAGCTTTACTTTACCCCTGAGGTCCGTATGAAGAAACATATCTTACTTATAGATGACGAAGTCGACTTTGCGCAGACGATGGCCATGCGCCTGCAGCTGCGCGGTTACGAAGTGGCGGTAGCCCATGACGGCGTCGAAGCGCTGGAGAGGGTAAAGGACGATCCGGACCTTATATTGCTGGACGTGATGATACCCGGTATGAACGGGCACGAGATATGCAAGAAGATCCGGGAGGATAAAGCGACGAAGAATATCCCCATAATAATGCTGACAGCGAAGAATATGTCGAGCGATAAGATCGAGGGCCTGCAGATAGGCGCCGATGACTACATAAACAAGTCGGCCGACATGGAGGAACTCTTCGCCCGCATAGAGGCGTTATTGAGGCGGAGCGGACTTTTCGAAGAGATGAGCGGGGACAGGTCGTCCCTGATCGAGGAGTTAAAACGCATTTTACACGGAAAGCTGGTGGAAGTGCTATTCCAGCCCGTCTTCCGCCTCCGGCCGCGCGAGATATTCGCTTACGAAGTGCTGGTGCGCGGGCCAAAAGGGAGCAAGTTCGAGAGCCCGGAGAAGCTCTTCCAGAGCGCCCTGAGCTGCGGGATGTTCTTTGACCTGGAGATGATCTATCGCCGGAAGGCGCTGGAGAAGATAGGCAGGACCATAGATAAAAAACTTTTTATATTCAATTGCAGCCCTTACATTATCGAATCCGGGAAGTTCGACGAGATAACAGCCCTTTACGATAACCCGGCCCAGATCATACTGGAGATCACCGAGCGCGCGGAGATAAAGGATTTCCAGATGTTCTGCAAGACGGTGCGCGCGGTCAGCGCGAAGGGTTTCAAGATATCCGTCGACGACGTCGGCAGCGGCTATTCCAGCCTCGATTCCCTGGCCGAGATAGGGCCCGATTACGCCAAGATCAATATCGCCCTTCTCCACGACATAGATTCCAACGTGAAGAAACAGAACCTTGTGAAGACCATCTTATCGTTCTGCCAGCAGAATAAGATCATCGCCATCGCGGAAGGCATAGAGACAGAAAAAGAATTAGGCACATTGATGGACCTGGGGGTCAAAGCCGGCCAGGGCTTCTTCCTGGGCCGCCCGGCCCCGTACTTCCTGGAATAGTATAGTAAGGAAAGCATTTGAAAAACTCGTAGCGCTATGCTACAATTTTGCCAGCTCTTTGAGTATTCCGTTCCCCTGTAGCTCAGTCGGTAGAGCATCTGGCTGTTACAGGTTAGCAGCTCCCAGCGGAAACGTTGGGATGAAAAGCGAGTAAATTCAGGGAACGCCTGAAGAATTTTTTCAGGTCAATCCTGAGCCAAGCCTCACTAAGGTGGGGAAGGTGCAGAGACTAGAGACTCGCTACCTAAAGCCCGAAAGGGCCATGGTAATGGTATAGTCCGACTCTCCGAGTAATCGGAGTCAGATCGTAACCAGAGTGTCCGAGGTTCGAGTCCTCGCGGGGGAGCCACTGTAGGAAAAAGCCCATTGTTTATCAATGGGCTTTTTCTTTTGGTGGCTCCTACAGGAGGACTCGAAGCCAATTTTCGCCGAGCGATTAGCGAGGAAAAGGTCTCCGACCGACAGAAAATTGGCTGCCCAGGAGGCCGCCTCCGGCGGCCGGATGGGCGAGTCCTCGCCCTAGTGACTGGTCGCAGTGAGATTTTTACGACCCGAGCGGGGGAACCCCACCCTCATCCTTGCCCCATCAAAACCACCCTTCTTGTGAGACAAATAATCACTTGATAATCCAAAGGGACAGGTCTAAGATACCTTATGGGCTGGCACCAAAAACACCCAAAGTGCCACCCCACCGATCGTAGGGTGTCCCCTTGTAGGATGGCCCCAAATTACATAAAAAAGGAAAATATGA
>JAQURV010000172.1 GCA_029004355.1 Candidatus Omnitrophota bacterium | reverse complement strand
CGGCTATCGTCGTGTAAGATAAATATAGGGCTCAAATTTGCCCGGACCGCGCGCATAAGGTTGAGCCTGTCTTTCTTCGGCGCCGCCAGAGTGTTCTCGTGGGGTAGGACCTTCTTCTTGCCGTTCTTCTCAAGAGCCATAAGGCCTATGAAACCGACTTGTTCTATTGTCTTCTTGCCGAGTCTGTATTTTTGGGAGTATATGTAGAGCGAATCGCGTTCGTCGGGCTTGAGGGCGCCTTCCGCGAGCCACCTGTCGAAGAATTTCTTTGAACGCGTGTACCTGTTATCGCTTGCGGTATCTTCAGGACTTGTCCTGTTCAGGATCAGCCTGACGACATTATACGCGCTCTTCCGGTATAATTCGTCCTGCATCTTCCCGGGAATGACGTCATAGGGAGGCGCTATTACCAGGGAAAGGTCTTTGACCTTATCCTTGTCGTATCTTACGGCTTTGAAAGGCTTTATTCTCTGCAACTGCGCACCCGCCTCTTATAAAGTATCATCCCGGCGCCCGCTCCAATAATATCCACAATAAGATCCTTGATGTCGGCTGTCCTGCCGGGAATAAAATTCTGGTGCCACTCGTCCAGAGCGGCATATAAGGAGAGTATAATTATAAACAAAACTATCAGTTTTGCCAAGTTAATATTTGGGAAGGACCGCACCCCGGCTCTCAGGGTCAAAAGTCCCAGGATGAAATATTCCGAGAAGTGGATGAGCTTATCGGCAAAGGGTATCTCTATGTCCGGTATATCATTACCGGGTATCGAGGATAACCAGAATACCGCGGCTGCCCACAATAAGACCGGTATCCACGATCTGAATATGATGGCGTATCGGCCGGTCATTTATCGTGATCGTGATTGTGCGAACAGCCTTTGCAGCCGTCCTGTTTGGGCTTGCCGCATGAACCCTTATAATCTGTCTGGTAGAACCCTTTTCCTTTAAAGATTATCCCGCTGCCGGTCCCTAACAGCCGCGTCACCTTGCCCCCGCATTCCGGGCATTTTTTAAGCGGCTTCGCCGTCATCGACTGGAAGGCGTCAAATCTAGCCTTACATTTATCGCATTCATATTCGTAAGTCGGCATACGTTCTCCTGTCATACTATGTGGTAAATCCAAAATCCAAATACTACCAAATCCAAAATAAATCCCAAGCTCAAAATCCCAACCTTACTTGGTATTATTTGTAGTATTTGACATTGGGATTTATTTGGTAGTATTGGTAATATTTTGATTTGGAATTTTACCATATTACCTGAATATTCTCCTCATCTTTTCCATAAACGACTTCGCAAGCGGCCCGGGATTTTTCTCTGACGCCTTTGCGAAATCTTTTAAGATCCGTTTCTGCTCAAGCGTAAGGTCCGACGGCACGTCTATCGCGACTCTCACAAGCTGGTCGCCCCTGCCGTATTCGTGCAGATGCGCCACTCCCTTTCCCCTGAGACGCAGCACCCTGCCGCCCTGCGTTCCCGGCGGTATCTTCATCATTATCTTGCCGTCGAGAGTCGGGACCTCGACCTCTCCTCCCATGACCGCTATCGTGAAATCTATCGGCACTTCGCAATATATATCCGCCTCATGGCGCTCGAATATCTCGTGCGGCTGCACCTGCAGATGAAGGTAAAGATCGCCCGGCCTCGAGCCTTTACCGCCGGCCTCGCCTTCCCCGTGGACCCTAAGGCGTGATCCTGTATCGACGCCCGCTGGTATCTTGACCTTGATATTCCTCTTTGTCCTTATCCTGCCCCTGCCGCCGCAGGCCGTGCATGGCGTCTTTATGATCGTTCCCTCGCCGCCGCACCGCTCGCAGGTCCTTATGACGTTAAAGAAACCGCTCGACGCGCTCACCTTGCCGCGGCCGCCGCAATCCGGGCACCGCTCCGTCTTCGAGCCGGGTTTTGCCCCCGTGCCGCCGCATACATCGCAAGTCTCGTAACGCGGTATAGAGATCGTCTTCTCCGTTCCGAAGACGGCCTCGTCGAAGGTTATCTCGAGCTGATATTCCAGGTCGGATCCTCTGCGAGCGCCGCCTCTCCTGCCGGAGCCCTCGCCGCCGTACGATCCGCCGTACATGTCACCGCCAAAACCGAACCCCCTTAAAAGGTCGCTTAGATCGAACTCCCCGAATATATCTTTGACATCGTCGAAGTGGTGGAAGTCCTGCCATGAAAACCCGCCCTGTTTGAACGAATTGTCGACGCCGGCGTGCCCATACTGATCGTAGGTCGCCTTCTTCTGCGTGTCCATCAGCACTTCGTAGGCCTCGGAAACCTCTTTGAACTTCTCTTCGGCCTCCTTCTTCTTGTCGGCCGGGACCCTGTCGGGGTGGTACTTGAGCGCAAGGTTGCGATACGCCTTCTTTATCTCGTCGGGACTCGCCGTCTTCGCTATTCCGAGGATCTCGTAGTAGTCACGCTTTGTCGTCATTACTTATTCATCCTTACCTATCCTTTTGTCAATAATCCACGAAACATGAAGAAGACCGCGCCGAGGATAAAGAGCGCCGCCCACAAATAATCCTGTTTCAGGTTCTCCTTCATGTAAAATATCGAGAACGGAACGAAGATCGATAACGTTATGACCTCCTGTAGTATCTTGAGCTGGCCGAGGTTCATCACCTGGTGGCCGATCCTGTTGGCCGGGACCTGTATCAGATACTCGAAGAGCGCGATGCCCCAGCTTATGATGGCCGCGACGATCCACGGCTTATTGTTGTAATTCTTCAGGTGCCCGTACCACGCGAATGTCATAAAAACATTACTGCATGCAAGCATCAATGTTGTGATTATGAGTTTGTTCACTTGTCTGTTCCTTCGGGTTTTCGCGGGATGATCATCCACATAAGGATATACGCGAGGATCCCCATGCCGAACGACAGC
>JAQURV010000171.1 GCA_029004355.1 Candidatus Omnitrophota bacterium | reverse complement strand
ACGATACGGAGGACGCGGAACAGTACGGCTACCCGTATTTTCCGGTTACGCTGTTATATCAGCTGCAGCTCATGGTGAAGCATCTTACGAAGAAACTCCCCGGGATGGATTTTCCCATACAGCTTATACAGGCGAAGGACGATGATGTGGCGAGCGTCAAGAATTCAAAATTTATCTACGACAAGGTGAGCTCGAAAATGAAAGAGATGATACTGCTTTATAATTCCTACCATGTGATCACGGCAGACCAGGAAAGAGAGACGGTTGCCGAGAGAGTGACGGACTTCTTCTGCCGCGCAAAGGCTTCCTCTTGATCATGAGCTCATCCTGCAAGATCCCGGCGATCTTATCGGCAAGCGTCTTCTTCTTGCTGGTCTTTCAGGGCGCCGCGTGCGGCGAACTGAAGAGCGGAGACGGGACCGGCAGGGCGCGGGCGGCGGAGCATGTCTCCGGCGAGATGCTCGTCAAGTTCAGGGACGGCGCCGATCCCCGGGCGGTCCTGGAAAAGGCGGGCATCCGGGTAAACAGTATCGAGAGAGTCTTCTCTATGAAACCCGGCGCGGTATACGAAGAGATGCCGGAACCGGAAAAGGCCCTCTACCGCAACTACAGGATAAAACTGGCGCCCGGAGTCGACGTGGACGGCGCCGTAAGAAAACTGAAAAAGGATCCTGACGTGGAACACGCCGGGGCCAACTACATAATGAAGACGCTCGACGGCCCGCAATAAAGATACTTATGAAGACAAACAAGAATATCCCGGGCATAAAAGCTACCGTCGCGACGGTATTCCGGACCATGCGATACAGGAATTTCCGGCTCTTCTTTATAGGCCAGGGGATATCGCTTATCGGCACGTGGATGGAAGCCATCGCGATGAGCTGGCTCGTATATCGCATGACGAATTCGCCGTTCATGCTGGGTATCGTCGGATTCTCGAGCCAGATCCCGACTTTCATATTCAGCCCGCTGGCCGGATTATTGGCCGACAGGATGGATCGCCGGCGTATCCTTTTGATAACACAGATCCTCTCGATGCTGCAGGCCTTCATACTCGCGGTATTGACGCTTACGGGCACTATAGAGGTGTGGCACATAATAGCGCTGGGCGTCTGTCTGGGGCTCATAAACTCATTCGATATCCCGGCGCGCCAGTCGTTTATCGTGGAGATGGTCGAGAAGAAGGAGAACCTGGGCAATGCGATAGCGTTAAATTCCCTGATGTTCAACGGCGCGCGGCTCGTCGGCCCGTCCATTGCCGGAGTGCTTATCGCGATCATGGGCGAGGGGATGTGTTTTCTGTTGAACGCGATAAGTTTCCTGGCCGTGATAGTCTCCCTGATGGCGATGGATGTCAAAGAACGCGCGATAAAGAAGACGCAGGTAAGGCTGCTTGAAGATCTGAAAGAAGGGTTCTCGTATACCTTCGGTTTCCAGCCGATAAAACTTATCATATCGCTCCTTGCCGTGATAAGCCTTATGGGATCTTCCTATATCGTGCTGATGCCGGTCTTTGCCAAGGATGTCCTGATGGGAGGGCCGGAGACGTTCGGACTTCTTATGGCGGCGGTCGGCGTAGGAGCGCTGGCGGCGACACTGTATCTGGCGTCCCGTAAGAGCATAGTCGGCTTAAGCGACCTGATACCCGTATGCGCCTCCATATTTGCCGCAGGCCTTATAGCTTTTGCTTTTTCGCGCACGTTATGGTTTTCCGCCTTGCTATTGGTGATATCGGGTTTTGGTTTCATGACGCACATGGCCGTGAGCAACACGATCCTGCAGACCATAAGCGATGACGATAAGCGGGGCAGGGTGATGAGTTTCTACACGATGGCCTTCATGGGAATGATGCCGCTGGGGAGTCTGCTCGCGGGAACGCTGGCCAATAAGATAGGGGCGGCCGCCACGCTGGTCCTGGGCGGGGTATCGTGCATTGTCGCGTCCATACTCTTTTCCACGAAACTTTCGCTGATAAAGAAACTGGTCCATCCAATATACAGGAAGATAGGCATAATCCCCGAAGTCGCGTCTGGGATGGGCACCGCAACCCGCCTCACCCTCCCGCCGGAGGATTAAATTTTTCGATACAACAGTTGAATATGCTGTGTCGAGTGGTTCGCAGGGACGCGCAATTTTCGCATGGCTGAAAATTGCGCGTCCCTGCGAAGCACAACCCCGAGAGGGGACCCTTCCGTAAGCAAAAAAATCTTCATCCTTGAAATAGCGGAGCCATTGTGCTATTTTATAACGTGCTATGAGCTACATTGCATTCGCAAGGAAGTACAGGCCCCAGACATTCGATGACATCATCGGCCAATCGCACGTAACAACCACACTGAAGAACGCCATATCGCAGGACAGGGTCGCCCACGCCTATCTCTTTGCCGGGCCGCGCGGCGTCGGCAAGACTACGGCCGCGAGGATACTTGCCAAGGCCCTGAACTGCGAAAAGGGCCCGACCACGAAGCCGTGCAATACATGCGCGTCCTGTAAAGAGATAACTCAGGGCTCTTCTTTGGATATCCTCGAGATCGACGGCGCTTCCAACAGGGGCATAGACGAGATCAGGAACCTGCGGGATAACGTCAAATTTGCGCCGGCCAAAGGAAAATTCAAGGTATATATCATAGACGAAGTCCATATGCTCACGCCCGAGGCCTTCAACGCGCTCTTAAAGACGCTCGAAGAGCCGCCGAAGCACGTCAAATTCATATTTGCGACCACCCAGGCCCATAAGGTCCCGCCGACGATACTCTCGAGGTGCCAGAGGTTCGATTTCAGGCGCATCGGTTCCGCCCAGATCGTAGAGAACCTTAAAAAGATAGTAGGCGCGGAGGCACTGGAGATAAACGACGAAGCGCTCGGCCTTATAGCCAGATACTCCGACGGCGGTATGCGCGACGCGCAGGTG
>JAQURV010000170.1 GCA_029004355.1 Candidatus Omnitrophota bacterium | reverse complement strand
AAAAACTGCTCCTTGAAATATTTTGTTTTGACACTTGATTTGTAAAGAGTTATAATAAGTAGGTCATGAGATCCGAGCAAAACCCTACTTACCAGAAAATCAAGGAGCAAAGCGCATTAAGCATTATAGTTTATTGTGCCTTGCTCCTTTTTATTTCCTGCCAATCCGTTTACGCGCAGGAAGGCGACGTGTTGTTATGGGACGGGCTTGAAAGTAACAGTAACTGGAGCGTGAACGCCGCAGGCAAGATGGCCCTCACCCCCGCGTACAAGACAGAGGGGAACAGCAGCCTGTCGGTGAATGTCGAGGGCGAAATACCATCGGCGCACGGCGTCATCATCAAAAAATCGAACGCCAACCTTGACGTCGCTTTCGCGAATAAGGTCATCCTGGATATCTACAACAGCGGGGAACCCTGCCAGATATCGCTCGCTTTCGAAACAGGCAATTACCACGAAAGCGTCCCCAAGACGCTCAATAGCGGCATGAACAGGAACGTCACGTTTGAGATAAGCTCGAAAGATTTTAAGGCCCCGTTCGATTACGCGAGCACGGCAAAGAACGTGATGTTCATTGTGCATCCAAATGACGGTTCGATAGACCCGATCTATTTTGATAATATCCGCGTAAAAAAATACGGCGGCCTTAAATCGGTGCCGCCGGGTATCTCGCCGGCAGTGTTAGCTGCCATCGGCGAAGAGATCCCCCCTGAGGTGACCCCGGAATACACGGGGCCTTACAGCATATTAAGCGGTTCGGTGCCCGGAGAACATAATGAGGTACCGGAACATAAGACCGCCGTCATATTCGGCCTTGGCCTCGCAGGCCTCCTTTTTTATCGAAAAAAATCCTAAAATCCTCCCAATTATTGTATAATATGCCCATGCGTAAATTATTCATTATCGCGTTGGTTTTTTATTTCCTGTCATCTTCCCGCGTTTACGGCGCCCCGGCATACGGCACCGATACCCCGGACAAGGGAAAGATAATGATGGGATACCAGGCAAACCTCATATTCAGGCACCAGCTGCACGGCGTGAACGGCAATATCAGGAGCTACCAGCATTTCCTTGACCTATCCTACGGCGTGCTGGACTGGTTCGCCTTCGACGGCAAGCTTGGCGTGGGCGACGTCAGGCAGAGCGGAGGGGAGAGGCCCGAGATAAATTACGGCACAGGTTTCGCCGGAGGATACGGGTTCAGGATACTCCTCTGGAATAAACCCGCGGACAAAATGAGGATGACTTTAGGGCTTCACCACATAAGCGTCCACCCGACAGACGAAAACGTTGGCGGGAACCTTTACGAAACCTTCCTTGACGATTGGCAGATCGACCTCCTCGCCTCGAAAAGATTCGGGAAGTTCGAGCCGTTCCTCGGGGGAAAGGCGTCCTTGTTCGAGCAGGGCTACCGCGTCAACCACGGCGAAAGGCACAGGCGCTCCCCGAAATATTCCGGCGGCGTGATAGCCGGCTGCGGGTTCGACCTTAATAAGGATTTGACCGTGAAGGTGGAAGGCCATTTCATAGACGAAGATTCACTGAGCGCCGGACTTTATTACAAATATTGAAAAAGGGGAAGTGATATGGATATTTTTGACGCGTTCAAAAACAGGATAAGCGTCCGGGAATACGGCAATAAGCCCGTCGAGAAAGCGAAATTGGAAAAGATGGTCGACGCGGCGCGCCTTGCCCCGACCGCGAGGGGCGAACAGCCCTGGGAATTTATAGTCGTGGCCGATAAGGCGAAGGTAAAGGAACTCGCGAATATCACCGACCACGGAAAATTCATGGCCGAGGCATCGGCGGCTATAGTGACTTTCTGCAAGGATACCAAATATTACCTTGAGGACGGCTGCGCGGCCACAGAGAACATCCTCCTTGCCGCCGCGGCCCAGGGAGTCGCATCCTGCTGGATAGCAGGCGATAAGAAATACTACGGGGAGGGGATCGCGAAAGCCCTCGATGTCCCGGCGGGCTATAAATTGATAAGCATAATCTCGCTCGGATATCCCAAAGAAAAACCCATGCCGCACCAGAAGCGTACGCTGAAAGAAGTCATCCACTGGGAGAAGTTTTAACAAAAAATCCGTAAGGAGGCCGCGATGAAAAATGTGAAAGTCTACAGCACTCCCACCTGCCCGTATTGCATCAGGGTAAAAAAGTTCCTCGAGGAGAATAATGTCCCGTTCGAGAATTTCGACGTCTCAGCCGACCAGCAGAAATCCGAGGAGATGGTCAAGCTCTCGGGCCAGATGGGCGTCCCGGTCCTGGATATCGAGGGGAAGATAATAGTCGGCTTCGATAAGGAAGCCATCAAAAAAGAACTGGGGATATGAGCGTCTACGACCTGATAATCATTGGCGCAGGGCCTGCGGGCATCACAGCTGCCGTTTACGCGGCGCGTAAAAAGATGAGCGTACTCGTCATCAGCCCTGATATCGGCGGCCAGGCGGCCTGGAGCGGCGACATCGAGAATTATACCGGCTACCAGTTCATAAGCGGGCCTGACCTTGCCGCGAAATTCGAAGAGCATATGCGCAAGTATAACATCGAGCTTAAGGAAGGCGAGATGGCCATCGACCTTAAAAAGCTGGTCGATACGTCACTGGTAAAGACCAACAAGGGCGAGTACCAGGCAAAGGCAGTGATAGTCGCTTCCGGCAAGAGGTCACGCGAACTCGGCGCGCCGGGGGAAAAAGAGTTTAAGAACAAGGGGCTTACATATTGCGCCACCTGCGACGGGCCGTTATTTTCCGGGAAGGATGTGGCCATAATAGGAGGCGGCAACTCGGCCCTTGACGCCGCCCTGCAAATGGTAAAGATAGCAAAAAAGGTGTACGTCGTAAATAACGCCTCGCGGCTTGGGGGAGACCCGATAATGCGCGAAAAGGTCGAAAAAGACCCTATCGTCACGGTCTTCAACGAGAGCCGCGTCACCGC
>JAQURV010000169.1 GCA_029004355.1 Candidatus Omnitrophota bacterium | reverse complement strand
ATATAATTTCGACGCTCTTCATAATCTGCGGTATCGTGCTATTCGCTATGCGGGGCGATAAAAATTACGGCGTAGACTTCTCGGGCGGCACGCTTCAGCAGTACATGTTCCAGGGTCCGATAAAGATGGATGACGTCAGGAATGTTCTTAAAGGTATAGGCTATGGTAATGCCTCGATTCAGCAATACGGCAATCCTAACGAGGTGATAATAAGGACCCAGGCCGATATTACGACCAAATTATCGGAAACGTTCAGGAAAGAGTTAAAAAATAACCCGTTCCAGTTGTTAAGGGTCGAGACTGTGGGCCCTGCCGTCGGGAAAAATCTAAGGCAAAACGCGTTGATAAGCCTGGCGCTCGGCCTCGCCGGCATCGCCATATACATCATGTTCAGGTTCGACTTGAAGTACGGCATAGCCGGCGTCGTGGCGTTGATCCATGACGTATTGTTTGCTGTCGGCGCAATGGCTCTCACGCACAGGCAATTTGACCTGACGATCGTCGCCGCACTTCTGACGATAGCCGGTTACTCGATAAACGACACGGTCGTTATATATGACCGGATAAGGGAGAACCTGCGCCTTGTCAAGAAGGGGAGCTTCGGCGATATTGTAAATTTGAGCATTAACCAGATGCTTGCGAGGACCGTCCTCACGACCGGCGTTACGATGCTCGCGGTAATATCGCTCTTATTGTTCGGCGGCGCCGTCCTGAATGATTTTTCATTCTGTATATTCATAGGTTTCTTCGTCGGAGTATATTCGACGATATACATAGCGAGTCCCCTGGTCATTTCGTGGCACAGGGCGAGGGTAGTCGCTAAAAGGTAAATACTTCGGCTTGCGCTCAGGATTTATGCCGGGCAAAGCCGAGGCATAAAGGATTTAAGTGCAAAAGATCTGGCGGATCAGGGACTGCGATCCCGAGATCCAGAATCACCTTTCTGCCGCGCTGAATATTTCGAAAGTCACGGCCCAACTCCTGGTCAACCGTGGGATAAGAACGGCCGATATTGCCCATGACTTTCTGAAATGCTCGCTCGGGTCCTGCCACAATCCGTTCCTTTTAAAGGATATGGAGAAGGCTGTCCTCAGGATCAGGCAGGCGATATCCAAAAGCGAACATATCCTTGTCTACGGCGACTACGATGTCGATGGCATGACGAGCGTAACGCTTTTGTATTCAGCCCTCAAGAACCTGGGCGCTAACGTCGAGACATACATCCCTAACCGCATCGAAGAAGGCTACGGACTGAATCTGCAAGCCATAAGGAAGGCGCATAAAAGCGGCGTTAAGCTGATCATCAGCGTCGATTGCGGCATAACTTCTTTTAAGGAAGTGGAGCAGGGCCTGGCGCTGAATATAGATATTATCATCACGGACCATCACGAGATCCTTAACTCGAAAGTTCCCGCCGCTTATGCGGTCATAAACCCGCTTCAAGGCGATTGCAGATATCCGTTCAAACACCTGGCAGGCGTAGGGCTCGCATATAAACTTGTCAAGGCGCTTTACGACGGTACGCCGCATTTTGCCGAAGACTTCCTAGATCTCGTAAGCCTGGGGACGGTTGCGGATATAGCGCCGCTTGTGGGCGAGAACCGCGTTCTTGCCAAGCACGGCCTGGATGAACTGAATAGAAGGGAAAGGGTCGGCCTGAGGGCCCTTATGGATGCCGCCAACCTTGAAGGGAATATTTCGGCCGGCCATATCGGTTTCGTCCTGGGCCCGCGGATAAACGCGATGGGCAGGATCGGCTCGCCCGAAAAGGCCGTAGAACTGCTCCTGTCGAGCGACCTTGCCAGCGCCGCGGATCTCGCAAAGATACTGGGTACTGAAAATCGCAACAGGCAGAAGATAGAGGCGCGGATACTGGAAGAGGCGCTTGCCAGGGTGGAACGCGAAGTGAATTTCACGCATCACAAGGTCATCGTGCTGGCGAGCGAAAACTGGCATCCCGGCGTCATAGGCATCGTCGCCTCGCGCATAGCCGACAGGTTCTACCGCCCTGCCATTCTTATATCCCTGGACGGGAAGCTTGGCAAGGGGTCGGGCCGCAGCATCGACGGATTCCATCTCTTCGAGTACCTTTTAAGATGCAAAGACCTGCTGGCGGGATTCGGCGGGCACGAATCGGCATGCGGCATAACCATAGAGAAGGAAAGGATAGGCGAATTCACCGATCTCATAAATAAAGAAGCTTTCAAGGATGCGAAAGAGGAGATCTTCAGCCCGAAACTGGATATCGAGATGGACATACCTTTAAGCAGCCTGAGCGAAGGTGTCATACGGGAGATAGAGAGCCTGGCGCCTTTCGGCCCGGATAATCCCCGGCCCGTACTCTCCTCGCGCCGCGTCTATATAAAAGACGCGCCGCGGAAGATCGGAAAATCCGGTTTCAAATTCTGGGTCACCGACGATAACATTTCATGCGAAGCGATAGCTTTCACTAAGGGCGATCTTGAGATGCCCAAGCCAGGTTCAGAAGTAGATCTCGCATACATACCCTCCATCAATAATTGGCAGGGAGTCCAATCCATCCAGCTGGAACTAAAAGACATAAAGTAGTATAATAGTGCCATGAAACGGTTGCTGACTATTATCCTGGCGACTTTCCTCATCTTCTCCTGCGGTGTTCAGACTTACGCTGCGGGCGGAGGCGAAGAGGCGGCAAAGGGCCGCGTGGCGAGTTACTGGGAATCTCTCGGTAACAATATCGTCCATTGCGGACTCTGCCCCCGTAAATGCACTATCGGCCCCGGCACGCGGGGTTTCTGCACGGCACGCATAAATATAGGCGGGGTCCTCTATACGCTTGGTTACGGGAATCCCATAGCGGTCCATGTCGATCCGATAGAGAAGAAGCCGTTCTTCCATGTCCTGCCCGGGACGAACGCCTATTCGATCGCTGTAGCCGGCTGCAACATGCGTTGTCTATTTTGTCAGAACTGGC
>JAQURV010000168.1 GCA_029004355.1 Candidatus Omnitrophota bacterium | reverse complement strand
GTATTCAGGTAGACGCTCTCGTTACCTATATAGTGATCTGCCGGAAGCACGACTATCACCGCGTCGCCGGACCTCTTCTTTAATTCCAGAGAAGCCAGGGCTATCGCCGGCGCGGTATTTCTCGAAGTCTTCTCAAGCAACAGGTTCCCTTTCAGTATTCGAGGAAAACTCTTTTTTATCAGGCGCGCTTGACGCTTATTAGCTACAACTATGATATTCTCTATCGGGAGTATTCTCCTGATCCTTGCGATCGTCCTGGCAAATATGGTCTTTTTGTCCTTAGTTATCGAAAGGAACGGTTTAGGCATAGAAGGCCTCGACAGCGGCTGGAGACGCTTGCCTATTCCACCTACGAGTATGACGGCATATATATCTTTCGTCGTTCGTTTACGCATTATGGATGCCCCTTGCCAAGGTTTTAGTAAATTGAGAAATTTTTAAAATTAACATTTTACTGTTTTTTTGATTAGCAGCGACTATCTTAACTATCGCGCTGCCTACTATTACGCCATCTGCTATTCTAGCCATGTCCCGGGCTTGACCGGGCGAGGATATGCCAAAACCTACCGCGACGGGCTTTCTTGCCATCGATTTTATTGCCCTCACATTTGAAGCAATTTCCGGAGGTAATTTACTTCTCGCGCCCGTCACACCGGTTAAAGAGACGTAATAAATAAAACCTGTGGAACTCTTTACGATATCTTTTATCCTTTTCCTTGTAGATGTCGGCGCGGCTAAAAATATAGTCGCCACACCTTCTCTCCTGGCGCACCGGATCAGGTCTTTAGCCTCTTCGTGAGGCAGATCCGGGATTATCACGCCATCTACCCCATTATGCTTACAGCTCTTAACGAATTTTTCAACGCCGTACTTTAATACCGGATTGTAATACGTCATGAAGGCTACCGGTATCCGCGTAGTCTTTCTTAAGGCTCCCATCATCGAAAATATCTTTTTTAGCGTGACACCCCCGGCCAATGCCCTGTGCGAAGCGGCCTGGATAGTGGGGCCATCGGCTATCGGATCGGAGAACGGTATGCCGAGCTCTACGATGTCCGCACCGGACTCTTCAAGCGACAAGACTATTCTTTTTGTAACTGATAAGCTCGGGTCACCCGCGGTGATGTAGGCTATAAATGCCTTCTTCCCCTCTCTCTTCAGCTCCCTGAATTTTTTGTCTATTCTATTCATCCTGTCTTATCCTTTTTTGGCGTCCATGATCTTAAGCATTATGGGATAATTCAATATCAATTCATTATTAAGGAATATCTCGACCCAGTACTTTCCGGGGTCCGGAAATAAGAGATTGTTAAAGCGCGATATTATCGTATGGTGCGTATCTATATCCTGGAGCCGGAACGACTGATCTTCGGTCTGAAAGACTATCGTCTTATCCTTAGTGTTCACGATGCGTATCTTCTGCGTAAATGACCCCTCTCCCTTACACCATCTATTCGCGACGAATAGCGTATGATGCTTCGCCGGAAATTCCACCGCGTTTATCGCCTCAAAGATCCCGATGAGCATGAACTTCCCGTTATCCTCGCGCCTCACATCATCACAAACCACCGAGAACTGCAAGTTCGGCCTTATGTCCATCGTTATAAGACTCCTCTGACGATATCTATGTCCTTATCGCCTCTGCCGGAGAGGCAGACGATGATCTTCTTATCTTTTGACAACTTCTTCGCGAGTTTAGACGCATAATAGACAGCGTGTGACGATTCGAGCGCCGGGATTATGCCCTCGAGTTCGGTGAGCATTTTGAATCCTTCTAGCGCCTGCTTGTCCGTTACCGCAACATATTGAGCACGGCCCGACTCTTTAAAACATGAATGTTCCGGTCCTACTCCCGGATAATCTAGCCCGGCAGAAATAGAATGGGCTATTTCGATCTGCCCGTCATCGTCCTGCAATATATAACTCTTAGAGCCATGCAACACCCCGACAGAGCCTTTACACAATGTAGCGGCATGTTTGCCGGTACCAAGCCCAAGCCCGGCCGCTTCCACTCCGGCGAACTTCACCTTGTCGTTAAGAAATGCGTAAAATATCCCCATCGCGTTCGACCCGCCGCCCACACAGGCCACAATATGATCCGGAATCGACTTAAAGATCCTTAAACTTTGCACCCTGGCTTCTCTGCCTATCACGGACTGGAAGTCCCTCACCATTACCGGGTAAGGGTGAGGCCCGGCTACAGAGCCGATACAATAGTATGTAGTACGAACATTCGTCACCCAGTTCCTTATAGCCTCATTCATCGCGTCTTTTAAAGTTCTTGAACCGCTCGACACGGGAGTGACCTTTGCCTTCAGCAGTTTCATCTTAAATACGTTTACTGCCTGGCGTTTTATATCCTCCTCACCCATGAATATCTCACACTCCAAGCCGAAAAGTGCGGCGACCGTGGCCGTGGCAACGCCATGTTGTCCGGCGCCCGTCTCGGCAATGACCCGCGACTTTCCCATTTTAAGCGCAAGTAGTACCTGTCCAAGCGTATTATTTATCTTGTGCGCGCCAGTATGCAGAAGATCTTCTCTCTTAAGATATATTCTTGCGCCGCCGGCTCTTTCTGTCAGTCTTTCGGCAAAATATAAAGGAGTGGGCCTTCCCGCATAATCCTTTAGATAACTATCTAGCTCTTCTTTAAACGCCTTTTTCGCACAGGCCTTTTTATAAGCTATCTCGAGTTCACTCAAGGCCGCCATCAAGGTCTCAGGAACGAACTTACCTCCAAAATTGCCAAAGTACCCGTGTCTATCGGGAGATCTCATTATATTCTCCTCACATTTTCCACAAACTTCTTCATAAGGCCTATATCCTTTTTACCGGGAGAGGTCTCCACTCCGCTTGAGACATCTACGCAATACGGCGAAAGTTTTTCTATCGCGCCCCGCACATTATCAGGTGCAAGCCCGCCCGACAATATTACCGGTCTTAAAAATTCGAAATTCTCTACGATCTTCCAATCAAA
>JAQURV010000167.1 GCA_029004355.1 Candidatus Omnitrophota bacterium | reverse complement strand
GCACAAGAAGCGACGAAGAATCTCGATAACCTTTACGTAGTAGATATCGAAACCGCAAAACCAGACCTTGGCAAAGAACCCTTCGACTGCATCATCTTCGGCGACGTGCTGGAACACCTGATAAATCCATGGCAGGTCGTCAAAGATATGAAGAGATATGTGGCCCGGGACGGTTATGTGGTGATAAGCATCCCCAATATAAGCCATTGGCCCGTTGTGAGGGGCCTTCTCTCCGGTAACTGGGACTATAAAGGGGAAGGCACGCTTGATATTACGCACCTGCGCTTCTTTACGTTGAAGAGCGCGGAGCGGATGCTTAAAGATGCAGGATTTGTCATTCAATGCAATGCCTGCAGGCTTTCGTGCAATAAGTTTTTTAAAAAAATTAATAAATTGTCCGGCGGAAAACTGACCCATCTCCTCGCCTGGCAGTATTTGATCTTGGCGAAGAAACGCGAATAAGGTCTACTTCGCTCTTCCGTAGTTAGACTATGGTAGAGCTTCGTAGGACCTATTCCTGCGAAGCCATACCTCAGTTTAATGGCTGAATAGCGAAGCAGAAAAAGGAGAACTTATATGGCACAATGGCACTTTGACCTATCGAACATCAACCAGCCGCCTTCACAGCAAACAAGCGCCTCTTTCTATGGACTTGGTATTGCGCCGAAAATACTGGAGTCCCTGAATAAACTGGCCTTTACGGTCCCGACGCCTATCCAGCACAAGGCGATCCCCGTCGCGATAAGCGGGAAAGACGTTATCGGCGTGGCGCAAACAGGCACCGGAAAGACACTTGCGTTTGCCGTGCCGATCATCCAGCGGCTGGCACAGGACAAGGGCCGGGCCCTTATCCTCGTCCCCACCAGAGAGCTTGCTATCCAGGTGGATGAGACGTTCCAGAAACTTACTCCCGCCTTCGGCATGCGAACGGCCGTCCTGATAGGCGGAGCATCGATGCATCTGCAGCTTCAGGCGTTGCGGAAGATGCCCCGCATCATTATCGCGACCCCGGGACGCTTGATGGACCTCATAGAGAATCATTCCATCATACTGGCGGACGTGAAAGCGCTGGTCCTGGACGAGGCGGACCGGATGCTCGACATGGGATTTAAGCCTCAGATCGAAAGGATCCTCAGGGTGATCCCTCGCGACAGGCAGACTATGCTCTTTTCCGCGACTATACCGCGCGAGATCATCCAGATCGCGGCTGCGCATATGAAACTTCCCGTCCATGTGGAAGTGGCGCCTTCCGGCACTACGGCCGAGCGCGTTATCCAGGAACTCTTCATCGTCAAGAAAGACGCCAAACGGCAGCTCCTTGCAAAACTGCTCGAGCAGTACCACGGGTCGGTCCTTCTCTTTTCCAGGACAAAGATTGGCGCTCGCAAGATCACCAGGTTCCTGAGGTGCGAGGGGCATAACGCGGCGGAGATACATTCCGACCGTTCGCTAAGCCAGCGCAGAGAGGCGCTCGAAGGGTTCAAGACAGGTAAATACAGGATACTTGTGGCGACGGATATAGCGGCGCGCGGCATCGATATCGCCGAGATAGAGCTTGTCATAAACTACGATCTTCCCGAGGAGCCCGAAAATTACGTCCACCGGATCGGCCGGACGGCACGGGCGGGGTGCGAAGGGCGCGCCATCTCATTTGCCACGCCGGACCAGAGGGACGACGTCAAAAATATCGAACGGATCATCAAGACGGCGCTGCCGATCTCAAGCCACCCGGAATTTGCAGCGGAGAGCTTTAGCGCAAGCGCCGCGCCGTCGCACAGTTTTCGGCCGCACGGCAATTCGTCACGCGGATACCAGAGCGGAAGGCGCGAGTTCCACGGCGGCGGGCGTTCTCACCGTCCGAGAAGGTAGTATGAAATATACGCAGGCAAAGCTGGGCAGGATATTCGTATTGAAATTCGAAGACGGCGATGTTCTGGTCAAAAGCCTGGGGAATTTTGCGAAGAACGAGAAGCTAAGATCCGCGCTTGTGATCTTCATAGGCGCGCTGAAAAAGGGCGAGCTTGTCACCGGGCCCAGGAAGCCGATCATCCCGCCGGTCCCCAATAAGGTAGATTTCAAAGACGCGTGGGAGACATTGGGAATAGGCACCATATTTACAAATTCTAAGGGGGCGCAGATACATATCCACGGCGCGATGGGCAAGAAGTTAAAGACGCTCACCGGATGTGTCCGAGGAAGATCGGAAGTGTTCCTGGTGGTGGAAGCGGTCATATTTGAACTGAAGGGCGCCGGGATGACCAAAGATATAGATCCCGCCACCGGGCTTAATTTATTGAGGATAAACTGAAAAGAGGGGAATATGCCTAAATCGATCAAGGGGACGAAGACAGAGAAGAACCTTTTAGCCGCTTTTGCCGGAGAATCTCAGGCGAGGAACAGGTACACATATTTCGCAAGCGCCGCCAGGAAAGAAGGATATGAGCAGATCGCCAATATATTCATCGAAACAGCCGAGAACGAGAAAGAGCATGCCAAAGTGTTTTTTAAATACCTGGAAGGCGGGGACGCGGAGATCACCGCGGCTTATCCGGCCGGTAGTATAAAGGATACACGATCGAACCTTGAACATGCGGCGGCCGGGGAGAAACTGGAATGGACGGTTCTCTATGCCGAATTTGGCAGGATCGCGAAGAGCGAAGGCTTTGAGGATGTGGCGCAATCCTTCGAACAGATCTCGAAGGTCGAGAAGTTCCATGAGTCCAGATACAGGAAGCTCATAAACAATATTACCGGCGGCGAAGTATTTAAAAAGAAGAAGCCCGTGAAATGGCATTGCATAAACTGCGGTTATGTATTCGAAGGGGCGGAAGCGCCTAAAGAATGCCCGGCATGCAAACACCCGCAGAGCTTCTACGAGGTACTGACGGAAAATTATTAGAGGAGCGCCATGGGGGCCAAGGTCATAGTCGTGATCGCATTATTGTTCATGCCTTTATGCGTAAACGCCTCGGATGAGAAAGGGTGGTACCCGATGCTGGACAATAAAGGA
>JAQURV010000166.1 GCA_029004355.1 Candidatus Omnitrophota bacterium | reverse complement strand
CGTGTCGACGCCGAGCCGGTCCATTATCTTCTCTATCCTTTCCCTGCCGCCGTATAACCTTATAAGCTCATCGTCGAGTGAGAGTATATCTGCCGAACTTCCGGCCTGTCCCTGGCGGCCGGCGCGTCCTCTCAACTGGCCTACCTGACGAACATTCTCGCCGTTGATAACCACGACGTGCAGGCCGCCGAGGGCCTTAGCCTCATCGCTCAATTTGATATCGGTCCCGCGGCCCGCCATGTTTGTCGCTATCGTTATGGCGCCTGCCTGGCCGGCTTCCTTTATTATAGCCTCTTCCTCATCTTTGTTCTTCGCGTTCAGGACGCTGACTTTAAAGCCCTGCTTCATCAGGATCTCCGCAAGGGTTTCCGATTCGCCCACAGACTTTGTCCCGACCAGTACCGGCCTGCCGGTCGCGTGTATTGCGGCCAGGCCCTGCAGGCTGACGGTATCTTCGCCGGCCTCTGTCTTTAGCGTAATTCCCGTGATGATAGCAGCCTCTTTCGCGGCCTGGCTCCTGCAGATAACGAGGCCATGGTCATCTCTTTTCGATTCGGTATTCGGCGGGACGACGACAACTTCTCTCTTATATATCTTGCTCAGTTCTACCGCTTCGCTTGCGGCGGTACCGCTGGCGCCGGTCGATTTATCATAACCCAGGATGAACGTCTGGACGGCGATACTCGCGTCCTCTTTATTCTCAGGCGTTACAGTAAGCCCATGCTTTGCTTGAAGTGCCTGTTGCAAGCCTTTACTCAGCATTCTATCCGGAGTGGGCCTGCCCTTCTCATCGACAAGCACTATCTTGTCGTCTTTTATTATATAACCGTCTCCCAGTTTGAATAACGCATGAGCCTGTATCGCTCCGTCGATCGCGCCTGCGAGTATATTCCTCAAGTGAGCACTCTCCCGGTAGTTCTCATCGCTTTCATCGGGATTAAATAGTTTGAGATCCGGATTTCCGGAAAGCCGCTGCATCAACTTCTCTATCTTGATCCAGCCGACTTCCTTTATGTCTACAGTCCTCTTAGACTCGTCAACCGTATAGTCAGCGCCGCTTGCGAGGAAACCTTTTGCAACGAGCATATCTGCTATGCCGTATATAAAAGTAGATCCGGCGCTCTTACCGGATATTACAAGCGGCATTCCTGCCTCATCTATAAGTATTTCGTCTATTTCATCTATATTGGCCCTGCGTCTTGGACCCTGCACCCGTTCGGCCCCTGTCAAGGCAAGCGTATCTCTCAGGTGATCGAATCCGAATTGGGCAACGGTCCCTATTACTATGTTGCAGGCGTATGCCTCTTTCCTGTCTTCGACCGGCCGTAAAGTATCGAGATCTTTCTTGCGCCTGTCCGGGTTCACGTACTCCGGATCATATATATAGGTAAGGCCGTCCTGCAGGACTGCTACTTTTATGCCTAAAGACGCGTAGAAAGCCCCTCTTTCGCGCGCCGCCACGCGGGCAAGGTAGTCATTGGCTACGAAGATATGATTGCCGGTCGTTCCGTCCTTGCCGCTCAATGCCTCGGCGGCCATCGCCAGAGAAGTGACTATCGTCTTTCCTTCGCCGGTGGCTAATTCTACGAACTTTCCTCTTATCTCAAATATGGTTGCGGCGAGCTGGACGTCGAACGGCCTCATGCCGGTAGTGCGCCTCGATACTTCGCTGAACAAAGCCAGCGTTTCGACAAGCAGCGCTTCGTTCTTAGGGTCATCCGGGGATTCGCCCGCGGCGATCCTGTCTTTGACGGCGGTGAGCTTTTCACCGATCTGCGCAGGCGTAAGGCTCCCCAAGCCCTCTTCCGCTATCCTCACTTCCTTTATTATAGGAACGACGCTTACGAGTTGGCGGGTATTCCAGGCGTACCATGGGCCCAGATCTTTCGTCTCTATAGCTTTATTCGGCCATGGAGCCGGAGCGGCGGCCGGAGCAACCGGAGAGACTAATTCGATCGGCACTTCCCAGTTATATGAGAGCCGGTACAGGGCCTTTAAGGCCTTTTCCGGAGTGATCTTTCTAAGATCGATCTCGTTGGCGATTATCTTCTCTTTTAATCTTTCGGGTAAGAGGTCTTTATTTTCCGCCGCGAAATAGTAATGTATACCTCGGAAGTAGACGTCTTGCACGGACGCATTCTCTTTGACCAGTTTCTGCAGTTCAGCCTGTTTCGCGTCTTTGGAAGTAAGGACATCGCCCCTCAGTAACCGCTCGATGGGCGTAAGCTCTGCTGCGGGCTTTACCGCAGGCGGCGCTTTTTTCTGCATCCCGGCGCGTACCATTCTCGTGATATCGTATGTTGCCCTGCCGCCGATAAGTCCTACGGCAAGTATGGCAACTGCCGGGCCGGGACCGATCGAAGCGACCAGGCTAATAAAACTTAATAAGGCAATGCCGGGGATAAGGTTAAATTGGGTTATGACCGGCCCTTTCGGCTTCTTATGCGGTACCTGCAACGGTTCGGTTGGGACCGCCAGCTTTTCAAGATCGGAGCGTTTCTTCTTCAGATAATTTGTAACTATCGGTATGTACTCATCGCCGGCCCTTAGCCTTTCGACTAGCCGGGACATCTCGTCCAGCGCTGCCTCTATGCCGGCCGCCAATTTCCGGTATTTTTCTGCCGCAGTTCTGTCGGTAAGGGCTTTCTGCCTCGTCCTCCCGAGCTCTCCCAGCGGCTTAGAGATCTCTGCGCTCAATTTTGCGATCGCTTGTTTCGCTTCCTCCGGCGTTAGCGCTTCCGGCTTGACGCTTATGAATCCCGGCGGCAACTCGGCTCTTGTCGCATGCGCCTTTGCCTCCTCCAGCGTCAATGCCTTCTTTTTATCCGCTTGCCTTCTGGACAAAATAGTGTATCCTATCCCGGCGCCGATAAGTACTGCGGCAAGTATGGCGCCTGCGATATAGGGACCGACCGAAGCGACCAGGCTGACAAATCCGAATGCGGCAATAACGGGAACGATGTTCGCCTGGAGTATGACCGGGCCTTTCGAGGGTCTCGAAACTGCGGAACGGTCTTCGATGGCGCCCTCGCAGATCCTTCTAAGCTG
>JAQURV010000165.1 GCA_029004355.1 Candidatus Omnitrophota bacterium | reverse complement strand
CATATACTTGCCCAGCATGAGGCGCGTCTGCGCGTCTATCGCCGGCGTCGAGCCGAGGAGCGCGGCAACGACCGGCGAAAATAGCCATTGGACGAACATGATGATCCTCTTCTGGGGTTTTACGTCTTTCGGCCTGGGAGGAAGCAGCTTTATGCTTATGAACATGCAGACGAATATCGTAAATAAAGAGACCCTGAAGAGCGCCGCCGCGACGCTCGGCAGATTGTAACCTATGGCAGTTTGCCTGAAGAGCACGCCGCCGAAGAGAAGCGGGAGAGGCGCTATGAACGTTATGATTATCGCCCATATCGCCCAAGTATAGTGGCTCTCAAGTATATGGAACCCGCGCCTTATTTTTTTAAGCAAAGGTATCCTGTCGTTCTTCATGAACCCCAGCATCAAGTAAGGGAAATTCTCCACCCCCCACGCCCAGCGCCTCTTCTGCTTATACTGTTTTATTATCGTCGGTATGATCCCCTTCTCCGTGGCGACGTCCATCGAGACGGTCACGTACATAGGTATGACCGAATAATTACCGTCGAAATAGAGGAAACACTTCCAGTATATGACCGAATCGTCCGATATCATATCGACCGGCCAATAACCGACATCGACAAGGGTCTTGAAACTCATACTGTGGCTCGAGAATGTCACGAACTTTTCCAGTCTCATCGTCTCGATCATCTGCATAAAACTCGAACCCAACTCGAGTATCCTCGCAATGGAACGGGCATGCCAGATGTTATTATTATACACCGGTATCGGCTGGTAACTTGAATGAGTCCTCCGCGGATTCGTTATATAGTGGTAGGCAAGGCAGGCAAAGTACTCTTTCTCCGCGCATGTATCCGCGTCGAAACAGGAGATTATCACATGTTCGTGGTTTATGCCCTTCGAATCGATAAAGACCTTAAGCGCCTTCGCGCCCCATGTGGCGTTGGCGCCTTTGACTCTTACTTCACCGTGAATATTATTCGGGTGGCGCGTCGCAATAAAATGCAGGAAGCGGTCCTTGTATTTCTCTTTCAGGAGCAGGACATTATTCCACGCCTCTTCGCCGGCCCTCTCTTCTACGCTTACTACGACTATCATCTTATCTTTCGGGTAATTCGCATGCTCAAGCGCGGTTATGGACGGGATCAATATCTCAAGGCCTTCTTTGTATGCCGGAAAAAGGATCGCATGATATATGTTGTCAAACTCGAGGCCGTCGACGGAGCCGGAGACCCTGGCTCTTTTAAGCCAGTCCGTCCTCTTCTCTTTGCCTAGCCTTCTATACGCGAAGACCAGTAAAAAGGTAAGGTAGCATATCCTTATGACCCAGTAGAGATCGAATGTTATGACGAATATGGCTACCCAGATCGGCCGTATAAAAGCCAGGATGAATAAAGAGCCCAGGGTCGCCCATGTAAGAAGTCCCGGTATTATTTCGAATAGCCGCTTGTAGAACCTATCTCTTTTCATTTGGAACCTCGGGTTCCCGTTTCGGTAATAACTGCATAAGATAGTCGAAAAACTTCTGCCGCAGATCCAATCTGTAAAGATGTTTGGCGCCTTTTGCGAAATCATCTTTTTCCCTGTCCATGAAATAGAGCGAACCGTTATTCAGATCATAATATACCGTGTGAGGGCTGATATTAAACTTATAGAGAGTGGCGATATTGCGCTTTCCCCCGCCCCTTAGCTCGACTACATTAATATACTTTTGAGTCACAACGATGACATATCCGGAACCGGTATACCAGAATACATCGACTATCGGTTCTTCGGTAGTCATTATATTCTCGACCCTGGCAAGCGCGCCATCCCTGGTTATGGCCTTATCCAGATTAAGGTAAACGATCACTACCTCTTTCTCATTAAAGCATAAGATCTTATCGCCGTCGGGAGAAAACCTTTTCTTTAATATATGTCCAGGCCAATTTGAATAAGGAGACAGCTTCTTCAGGCCGGAACCGTCTGCTTCCGAGCGGTACAGGCCCGACTCGGTAAAGTAGTATATGTGGCCCCGGTCCGAGAAGGCAAAGTCCGAAACGGGCATCTCGATCATCATATTCATCTCCTGTATGACCGGGAACAGTATTATGCTGTCGGCTTTTGTAACCATATTCGGCCGCACTATAAGCTCTTCTTCCCATGGATAAAAACCATCCCGCTTTACTTTAACCTTATAACTGCCGGGTTCCAGGTCTTCGATCTGCGTAGGCGTCAGATTATCATCCATCTTTCCATTTACGTAGACCGAAGCGCCCGAAGGTTTACTGTTTATAAAAATTATACCCGTCTTATATATCTTGAGCGCCCTGTAATCGATGCGATAGCCCAGCGAGTAAGACAGAAGTATCGGCAGGGTAACAAAAAACAGCAGGACCGAAATATAAAATGCGACGGCCCTTTTAAGCTTATCGCTATTTTTCATGCGCCTCCTCTTGATACCCTTGCACATGGAACCATCTGACGCAGCCTGAGTCAGGTTTCATCTCAACCTCGATATCCTGAGCTGCCCGCAGCCCGCGTCTATGTCCTCGCCCTTCGGCTTGCGGTGGATAGCGTTGAGACCGGAGTCTTTCAATGCCTTCATAAATATCCTTGTCTCGCTTTCCGACGGCGTTTCATACGGCCTTCCGGGAACTTTATTATACGAGATCACGTTTACTTTGCACTTGATCCTTTTGAGGAGCCCGGCCAGTTTCGCAGCATCTTCTCCGGAGCTGTTCACGCCGCTTATCAGCACATATTCGAAAGTAATGATCCTGTTCGTGGCGCGTATATAATCCTTACAAGCCGCTATGAGGTCCTTTAACGGATAGCGTTTATTGACGGGCAATATCTTCGACCTGATACCGTCGTCAGCCGCATGCAGGGAGACCGAAAGCTCCAGCTGCATACCTTCTTTCGCCAGGGCTTCGATGCCTGGTACTATCCCGCATGTAGATATGGTGATCTTCCTTGCGCCTATATTGAAGGCATCCCTGTGGTTGAATACCCTGATAGCC
Organism: Candidatus Omnitrophota bacterium; assembly: GCA_029004355.1. Taxonomy (GTDB): domain Bacteria; phylum Omnitrophota; class Gorgyraeia; order 2-01-FULL-45-10; family 2-01-FULL-45-10; genus FEN-1322. Next base: position 125 of record JAQURV010000165.1, on the reverse strand, counting down.
CTCAGGACATTATCATAATTATCGAAAGGTTCCCCTATCCCCATAAAGACAAGGTTATTAATACTTATTCCGGCATTCGCTTTTTTGACAGCTATCGCCTCGTCTATGATCTCAGCCTGCGACAG
>JAQURV010000164.1 GCA_029004355.1 Candidatus Omnitrophota bacterium | reverse complement strand
TCGTAGTAATAGCCATAGCAATATAATAGCATTAAGAAAGCTGAATTGTCAACGAACCATACTGGGTAGTTAGGTTAGGGCTAGGTATCAAACACCAACTACCTAACCCAATAACCATACTGGCATCTTAACCTTAACCCAACAACCTAATCAAATTTCATTTTATGCGGACACAAAAAGGCCCGGATCTTTCGAACCCGGGCCTTTTCGTTTTCGGTTATATCTTTACTACGTTTGCAGCCTGCTCGCCTTTAGGGCCCTGTTTGATCTCGAATTCGACCTCCTGGCCTTCCTCTAAAGACTTATAGCCTTCACCCTGTATTGCGGTATGATGTACGAAGACATCCTTTCCCGATTCAGGAGTAATAAACCCATAACCCTTCTGGTTTGAGAACCACTTTACTTTACCTTTTACCATTACACTTTCCTCCTTTCGAATTAATTGTGATAAACAATGAAAGGTCTTTCACAAAAAAAACCGCAAGGTCAGTCATCCATACCTTACGGCCAAAGACTTCCAATCCTTATTTACCACGCCATATAGTTAACCACATTAACCCCGTCCTGTCAAGTTATTTTGCAAGATTTTTATAATGTTTGAAAAATTGCTTTGCAGCCTAAAAGCGTATATCAGATTATCAGGATATCAGTAGGCAGGATACCGGAATATCAGATTATCAGGTTTAGGTAATTAGGTTAAGGTAAGGAGGCCGGTATGGTAGTTGGGTAAGGGTAAGGTCTTATACCAATTACCTAACCCAATATCCAAACCGGCATCTTAACCCTAACCCAAATACTAAAACCTGATATGCTGATGCCCTGATACTCTACCCACTGGTACCCTGATGTCCTGATATGCTGTTTTATATGACGAAGGACGTGCGATAAATGGGGTACGAAAAGGCGCTAGAATTGGCGTGGAATGATATTTCCGCGCTTACGAATGAGACGTCGATACCGGTTGGGCTCTTCGCTGATACCTATGATGTCGATATAGGGAAGAGGCTTATTCTTTCCCGTTCCTGCAACGCTCCCGCAAAAGACCATACCGCGATAATACTCCTGCACTACTTGACCGGAAGATTGAAATTAAAAAAGTTGCCTGAAAAGACAGGCGAATGGATCGATTTTAATCAGCTAGAAGGCGGCGAAGGATACTATCCGGCATTCAAAAAGAGAACGATAGACCGCATATTAAAAAAGTATGGTGCACGGCCGGAAGCAATACTGTCCGCGGATAGCCGAATCCCTATTGAAAAGGCCGCAACGGGCGACGTGGGAGTTATCGTCAGGGCTCTGGATGGAGTCGACATCCTAATAACTTTATGGAAGGCTGATGGTGAATTCGCAGCCGATGCAAATATTCTTTTTGACAAAAATATCTCACTATTATTGTGCACCGAGGATATAGTGGTATTATCGGAAATGATGGCGCACCTTATATAGGGCGCCGCGGAAAGGTCGCATGAATTCGAAGAAAAGGATAGGAATACTTACCGCGGGCGGGGACTGCCCCGGAATAAATGCCGTCATAAGGGCGGTGGCAAAGAAGGCCATTTTAGAACTCGATGCGGAGATAATCGGTATCGAAGACGGTTATGAAGGCCTTGTTAACAATAAACATCGAAAACTCAACTACAGTGATTTTTCCGGGATACTCACGCTCGGCGGGACGATCCTTGGGACATCAAAGAAGGCAAGCCCTTATCGTTACGCCATAAAGACGGCCAGGGGACTCGAATTCAAGGACATGTCTAAAAGAGCGCTCGAAAATATCAAGGAGATGGATCTGGATTGCCTCGTATGCATCGGCGGCGACGGAACACTCGGTATCGCGCACAAGTTATTCAAGGACGGCGTGCCTGTCGTAGGCGTACCAAAAACCATAGACAACGACATCCTCGGGACAGACATAACCTTTGGCTTCGATACGGCTGTATGGATAGCGACAGAGGGCATCGACAGGCTTCATACCACCGCGCAATCCCACCATCGTGTAATGGTGATCGAGGTTATGGGCCACCGGGCGGGTTGGATAGCCCTCCATTCGGGCATAGCAGGCGGAGGAGACGTAATTCTGATCCCGGAGATCCCTTACGACATAAAGACGATAGCCCGGAAGGTCCGTGAGCGAAGCAAGAAGGGTAAACGCTTCAGCATAGTGGTCGTCGCCGAAGGCGCGCATCCCAAGGGAGGCAAGGTGACCATACAGCGCATGGTCAAAGAGTCCAGCGACCCCATAAGGCTCGGCGGCATAGGATTTGTCCTGGGCTCAGCAATCGAAAATGCTACGGAGATCGAGACGCGCACCGTCGTAATGGGCCATCTCCAGCGAGGCGGATCGCCTACGCCTTTCGATAGAGTGTTGGCGACTCAGCTTGGCACCAAGACCGTCGATATGATAGAGGCCAAAAGATTCGGCCGCATGGCAGGCGTCAAAAGGGAGCTATCGTCGAGGTCCCGTTAAGCGAAGTCGCGGGGGGAATAAGAACGGTGCCGCTCAACCATCCACTGATAAAGTCTGCCAGATCGCTCGACACTTGTTTTGGCGACCGCGCTATTGTCTAAACAGAATCTATGTGGTAATATTAAATTAACATCGAAAGGGGCTGGTAATGTCAAACGTATTCAATGCCGCTGAAGTCATAGACATGGGGATAGAGAAAGAAAAGAAGAGGCGGGATTTTTACGGTTTTGCGGCCGAGAAGTTCAAAGAGAAGGAGATGAAGGAACTCTTCGGCCGGCTTCGCGACTGGGAAGAGGCCCACATTAAAAAATTCATCGAGATAAGAAATAGCGTTGAAGATTACGAGATATCGGAATCCTATCAGGGAGAATTCGCGGCATATATAAAATCTTTGGTCGACGACATGCTTTATAGCCAGGTCTCTTCCGGATGGTTTGCGGAGAATGTCAAGACACAGCTTACGGCCATCCAATACGGCATAGGGTTCGAGAAAGACGCTATACTATTTTTTAATGAACTCCTTAAATACATGAATCCGGCCCACAAAGGTAAGATCGAGGAATTGATAGGTGAAGAGAAGAAACATCTCGTCTATTTAACGGAATTAAAGAAAAAATACGCTTGAAGGAGGTGAAGACAATGGCAAGACCGAATACGAACAGGCCGTCAGATTCCAGTATTTCGGCAAGCAAGGATCAG
>JAQURV010000163.1 GCA_029004355.1 Candidatus Omnitrophota bacterium | reverse complement strand
CTCATCACCAGATCCGCGAAGTCACGGCCCAGGTCCGCGAACTTTTCTTCAGAGAGCTCTCTATTGAGTATATTTTTATATATATACCTGAACTTGTCGAAGCGCGAAACCCCGGTATTGCCGAGGTGATATTCCACCACTTTCCTGACAACGTCTTCCCCTTCCGCCGCAAACAATTTTGCGAACGCGCCGGTCTTCAGATCGACCGATTCGACCAGGACGCCGTCAAAATCGAAGATGATAGCCCTAAGCATCAAGCGCCACCGACCTTTACCTTCTCCTGTCTCTTCTTACCCTTGGGCCGCGTGCCGTCATAGGCCGGGGGAGGATTTATCTCTTTATAAAGGTTATAGATCGTTTCGAGCATGCCCTGGCTGAGATCGAGGTAGGTCCTGCTCACAAGCCGCTTGCCGGTCTTGGGAGCAAAAGAATACGGCGTTATCTCATAGTGGCTGTCCTCTCTCGGGGCCAAAAATTCTATGTCTATCTTGTTGTCCATCATCTCTTTTATCATGAAGAGGACGTCCTTGACCTTTACCTGCTGGCTTCCGGTCAATATGACGTGCTGGTTGGCAAATTCATCCGAAAGTATCTCCACGCTGCCCTTGGCGGCGTCGCGCACATGGATATACTCCCTTATCTCCTCCCCGTCGCCATACCTGGATATCTTCTTCTGCGTCAATGCCTGCCTTATTATCGTGTGGATAAAGTTCTTTTCGTCCGACCGCGGGCCGTATAAGGAACCATAGCGCAGGATCGTGTAAGGCAGTTTGAATACCTCGTGGTAATTTTCTATCAAAAGCTCGCACGCCTGTTTTGTGCTCCTGTAAAAGGCGCCCGCCTTACTGTATACATAGAGCGAGCTGGCGAAGACGAACCTTTTGACGCGCGCTTTCCTTGCGGCCTCCAATGCGATCGAATTGCCGAGGATATTATACTTGACGCTCTCGAGAGGCTTCTCGCTCGCTTCGCCTATATCGGCGATCCCCGCGAAATTATATACGGCATCGCACCCTTTCACAGCCTTCTCCACCTTCTCCTGGTCGAGCACGTCCCCCACTATCATGGTCTGGGACGGCCGCAGGTGCGGCGATGCCTTTATGTCGTATACGAGCACTTTGTGTCCGGCTTCCTCCAACGCGTCCGCTACATGACTGCCCAAAAACCCAGATCCGCCGAATACTATGACCTTCATCTTATTTGACCCCCTCTTTTAATCCGTTAAGCAGATTATCTACCGCCTCGCACTCCATGCTGATACGAGCTTCTTTCGCATAAGAACCTATGTGAGGAGTGAGAATTACGTTATCGAGTTCTTTCAATGCCCCTTTATAAGGCTCTTCGCCAAAGACGTCCAGCGCGGCGCCCGCAAGAATACCTTTTTTAAGGTTTTCGTAAAGGGCACCCTCGTTTACCGCTCCGCCGCGTGCAAGGTTAACGAGAAGGCTGCCGCGCTTCATCAGGCCCAGTTCTTCGGCGCCCAGCAATTCTTCTTTGGCCGCGGCGTGTATAGAGACGATGTCCGAGACTTTAAGCAGTTCTTTTAACTCTAATTTCTTAAAACCGGAAGCCCGGCCCTCCACATGAGGGTCGTAATAGGCAACCTGGCAATTAAAGCCGCTTAAGAGCTCTGCCGCTTTTTTGCCTATCCTCCCGAATCCTATGATCCCTATCTTTTTTCCGGTAAGAAGGTTTCCCATCGGCTTTTTCCACTCACCGTTCCTTATGCCCCGGTCCGCCATGTTTATCTTACGCAATAAATTCATGATCAAACCTATCGCGAGCTCGGCAACCGCGAGTGTCGGCGCGTCGGGAGTATTGAAGACCTTGATACCCAGCTTCTTCGCGGCATCAAGGTTGACGTTCTCGATCCCCGCTCCGCAGCGCGAAATGACCTTGAGACCCGGCAATTTAGACATGACTTCGCCCGTCAACTCCTCCGTGCCGGCTATCAGGCCCACAGCGTTGCCGGCCAGCTCTACAAGCTCATCGGGCTTTATCTTCCTGCCATGCCGGTTCATGACCACCTCGAACCCCAGGTCCTCGCATCTTTTAATGCACGATCTGTCATACTCACCGAAAGTCGTCGTCGATATCGCTATCTTTTTCATCTGCCCTCGCTATCTTCGCATATTATTCTTAACGGCTTTCGCGGGAACCCCGGCCGCAAGAGAATATCCGGCTATTTCGCTATTGACGACGGAGCCCGCGCCCACAACAGCCCCTTTTCTTATTACTGCTTTTGGCAATATGACAACGTTTGCGCCTATCCATACGTCGTCTTCTATTATTACGCGACCACCGATATGCCCTTGCTTATTTATCGGAATATCTTTTTCGGCATATGCATGGTTACTGGCGCGGATAACTACATTAGGACCTATAAGGACATTGTCGCCTATCGTAATATCCCCGGCGTTACCGGAACTTATCATTACATTGTTGTTCAGAGACAGGTTGTTGCCTATTTTAATAGACCCTCTGTCATTCGCATATAAACAGCAATTTCGCATCATGCGCGTATTTTTACCAATGACAATATTTTCCGGGGATACAATAATAAGCCCGGTGGACGAAAAGAGCGATCCGCCGCATGACATCATCCGGCCCCAATATATTTTTCTTAACTTCGTCCCTAATCGTCCCGGCAAATTATTAACTATACACTCCAGCCATTCCCTTATCTCTCTTAGCAATATCCTGAACATTTTACTCTCCGCCTGAGACAGTTACGATCTCGTTCGTTATAAAATTATTGGTATTGCTTCCCAGGTAATAGACCATCTCGGCGATATCCGCCGGGGTGCCCATCTTCTTCAGGGGCACCATCGCGATGCGCTTCAATGTATCTTTCGGGAATTTTTTGTGGAAGTCCGTATCGATAAACCCCGGCCTTATGGTATTCACGAGTATGTTATATCTGGCGCCTTCCTTGGCCATGGTCTTTGTAATGCTTTCCATGGCGGACTTTGAGCATCCGTAATGCATCGAAGAAGACGAGCCGCCGTATTTCGCCGCTATGGAGCTTATATTAACGATCCTGCCGTAGCGTTTCTTCTTCATATCCTGGAAAATTTTGCCGGCTATAAGCATAGGCGCGAAGACATTGACCGCGAACGTCTTTTCGATATCGGCAAGGGTCAGGTCCCCGAAGTATGTTTGGGAG
>JAQURV010000162.1 GCA_029004355.1 Candidatus Omnitrophota bacterium | reverse complement strand
CCCCCACCCTTTACTACCACCTCAAGCCAATCGTCGTCAATCGACGCTTCGATAAACTCTGCCTGGCTCTCCGCGGACACCGCATCGTTTAATATACTTTCCAAGGCGGCATCTCCCGCCGCGACAAGCTTGTTCCTATGTATCTCCATCTGCAGAATAAAATGTTCACGATATCTCTCTTCGGTCGATGCGCTATTTGCTCTTGCCCCCATAAGTTCTAACGCACGACTCATGACCGCGATATCCCTGACCTGCACCAGTAAGCGCGCAAACTTTTCTTCCAAAACTCTTAGTTCATCTTCCGCTTCTCTTTTATCTCCCGGCGCAAGTTCCGATCCTCCTTCACGCCAGTAATAGAATTTATATTCATGAAAAGCGGCGGACAGCGCATTATCCACCAGGCTCTGCGCGGTGGTATATAGCAAAGGTTCGTTTCCTTCCAGCGCTTCATCTACAGCTTCTCTCGCGGCCAATGTTTCGGCCATGGCCCTGCCAAAAGGCGTAAGTTCGAATTCAAATGCTTCGTTACCTGCACGCTTTCCATTGACTATACGAAGGGCTCCTCGGGCGGCCAATGAATCTTCTTCGTTGGCGTACATATCCTGCTGAAGCGTCGATCTTGCTATGGAGGCGCCAGCCGCCGCGAATTGCTTGAGCACGTCACCCATCGTAAATGTCTTCGCCCGGCGCAGTTCGGACATGGCGATAACATCGAAGACGAATTCCGGATTGCCGAATCTGGTCCGGGTGAATCTGCCGCCGGCGCCGCGCGTCTGCGCTTCCACGGCCTGATCTACGGTATCGGATCCGTCCGGTCTTCTGCCGGCCTTTGTCTCCAGGGCTTCCTGCCGGCCTATTGTAGCATCTGCAGGTATGGCAACTGCTACTGCCCGCGCTTTTTTAAGCGCTTGGTCAAATCCGCTCAGCCTCGCTCTGTTACCGCTGAGCCCTGCCCTGATAGCCTCCTCAGCGATCCGCTGCTGTTCCGCTCCAAATCTGTTCACCACATTACCGATCAGGTCCGGCATAGACATATGCGCTGCCGCCAGTATAAGGATACCCGGGTCGAGCATATCAACTTCCGGATAGCGGCTCCCGGACATATGTTTGATAACCCGTTTCCAGGCAGCGGACTCTTTTAACTTGCCAAGTTTGTTTCTAACAGTATCTCTAAATTTCGCCTGCGAATGGACGGTGGTCCATTTATGGTTGACCAGCCCATGGAATGTGCGCACCGAATACGCATCTTTTCCCGACAAATGCTGTACCATGATATCAAATCCCGAGATACCGGGCACAGGCGCAACCGGATCCTGGAACGTTATTATCGCAGTCTCTCCGGTCGAGCTTACCTTCATCTTGGGCCTGCGAAGCCGCACGTCTTCGTCAAATAAAATATTCATTGCCGCTATTTGAATAGACGGGGCGATCTTCTCGACCTCATGTAAGAGCTCGAGGTTCCGCCTCCGCTCCGCGTTCTCTTCTATAACGGCCGGGAAAGGTCCTGCCTCCATCCTGGCATTCAACTGCTTTATCCGCCCATCCTCTTCTTTTATATCTTCCAGGATCGACCGATCTCCTGAAGAAAATCCACTGAACATCATCTCTCTATCATAACCATAGCCGTATTTTATAGTCAGCCAGGCCAATAGATCTCTCGCCGCCTTCTTCCCTTCGGCGGTGAACCTGTATACACCCCTCCCGATATTTTTGCCGCGGGCGTCTTTCGCGTCCTCAAGATAATGCACGCTTTTTAACACTGCCCTATCACGTTCCAGGGTCCGCTCGCTGACATCTACAAGTCTTGCTTCGTCGCCAAATCTCTTCGCTAAAGCAAGATGGTCCTTATTGGTAACATTACCCTCGAGCCTGTTGTAGTAAGCAAAGAGGAATAGCGCCATCGCCGTGCTTCCGGGCGGCTTCGGCAAAAATCGGCCGGTCTCCGGATCGTGCGACTGCTTCGCCGCAATCTGCGCTGCCGATCCCGGCGCCGCGCTCAGCTCACTTCTTACAGAGACTAAGAGGTCCGGGTAGACTTTGCTGAAATCGGACGGGTCAGGACAAAGCTGCGATACGATAGCCGCTATCCTCTGAGCCGACTCCTCGGCAGTTGCATTGAGAGGAAGGTATATCCATGAGCCGTTAGCAAGTCTTGTTTTGTCGGTAGTTGCGAATGTGAGGGACGCCGATCCTTGTTCCTGTGAGCCGGGAGCTACCTGTTTCGTAACTGTTATTTTAACCGGTAGGTCAGTATGGCTGATCGTAACGGTCTCCTCGGTCGTTATATCTTCCACCGCATCGGGCTGCGCAGTCATTTCTCCGGGAGTATCAGTCCGCTCCACTCCGTCCCGCGCCGGCATTACCCCGTATAACATATTGAGGGCGTCCTGAAGCTTCGCCGGATCTAAAGGTACGCGGACGGAAACGCTCGCCGCGCCGGCGCGCATCAATGTGACATCATCGCCGCCTCTTGAATATACCCCTATCCCGCTATTCTCAAACGCCTTATGCATGCGCATTTCGACGCTGACTGCGCTGGTAGAATTGTCAAATTCGATCCCTTCCGTTCCTCCGGGCAGAGTAACCCTTATCCTGCCGAAGAGTTCCGCAATGACGGCGCAAAGCTCCTTAGAGCTGTGCACAGACCCGGGAAGCGGAAGTTCGCGGCGCAGATCTTTGTTAACGAGCTTCCCCTCGACCTGTATCATCCACGGCGTTAAAAGATCCCGCAATTTTTGCTCTATCAGGGCAGGCCCATCCAAAGCCCAAAAGAATCTTTCTACGCCATCCATCGCTACTCTTACTCCCCGGATCGTATCGATCACTTCGATCGCATGCGGCAGCACATACTCGACCTTCACCCCGGGTCCGTTCACAGCTTTCGCAGCGGTTTGCTCTGCCGGCGCTTCTTCCGCTACCAGTACGAGGGCATTCCGGAGGATCCTTTCCATCTGAGCCGTCTCTTCCTTATCTAACAAGTAAACGGGCTCTGCCACAAGCGCTGTCATATCATCGATAAATCTTCTTCTATTATCACTACCGGTCTCACCGCCGGCGGGTCCGTTTATGAGAATCAGGTCTCCGGCGATCCCTATCTCCCGCATAACTCTTGCAAAGACCGAGATTGCCGTTAATTCCCAATCGGCCCTGCCGCGGGTCACTCTGGCTATCGCGGTATAAATATTTTGCAGCGGCTCAATGCGGAGTTGCTCGCTAAG
>JAQURV010000161.1 GCA_029004355.1 Candidatus Omnitrophota bacterium | reverse complement strand
GGACCATGTCAGCTTCAGCCACCGCTATATTGGTGTGGAACGCGATACCCGTATTCGCGGACATCGATCCGAATACATTCAATTTAGACCCGGATTCTATTGAAAAGAATATCTCGCGAAGGACGAAGGCTATTATGGTCCCGGATATCTTTGGCCAGGCTGCGGATCTTACAAAAATAATGGCGATCGCAAAGAAACACAACCTTAAAGTGATCGAAGACGCGGCTCAGGCCCCAGGTGCGATGTATAAAGGTAGATATGTGGGTACCGTCGCTGATATAGGGGTCTTCAGCCTCAATTATCATAAGCATATCCAGACCGGCGAAGGCGGCATGTGCGTGACCAACGACAAGCGATTGGCAGAACGCATGCGTCTCATACGCAATCATGGCGAGGTTGTGGCGAAGGACAAGGATGTCGGCAGTATCGTAAATATAATAGGGTTTAATTTTAGGATGACCGAGATAGATGCCGCGATAGGCATAGAACAACTTAAGAAACTTCAAGGATTACTCAAAGCCAAAGTAAGATCGGCCGATCGTCTCACGTCCGGCCTTAAAGGGTTGGAAGGACTTACGCCGCCTTTTGTCCAAAATGGGTGCACACACGTCTATTATGTCTATCCGCTTGTTCTGGATACGGATAAGGCCGGCGCAAGCCGCTACAGGATAGTCCGGGCGCTTATTGCCGAAGGTGTGCCAAACATCTTTGAGGGGTACTCCCTCATCCATCAGCTTCCTCTATATCAGAAGAAGATAGCGTATGGTACCGGAGGTTATCCATGGTCCGCCGCCGGAAGGAATATCTCGTATCGTAAAGGCATATGTCCTAAAGCAGAAGAACTCCATGACCACACGTTTATCGGCATGGAATTATGTAAAAGCAATTACACAGACCGAGAAGTCGATTTGGTGATAGCGGCGTTTAAAAAAGTTTGGGCTAACAGGAGGGAGTTATGAAGACAAGACCCAGTGGCAGGCCTTATATATATGAAACAGCAAATCTCTGCCTAAGGGGTTTGCAACTGGATGACCTCAAAGGTAATTATGCCAACTGGTTTAACGATAGAGAAGTTTGTAAGTATAATTCTCACGGAGCGTTCCCGAAGAGCAGGGGCGAGCTGGAGACATATATAAAGTCGACCCTGGTAAGTAAGGACAAGATAGTATGGGCCATAATAGATAAGAAGACGCTCACCCATATCGGCAATGTATGCCTGCAGTGTATAGACTGGATCAACCGTTCCGCCGAGTTTGCCGTAATAATAGGCGAAAAAGATTACTGGGGTAAGGGCTACGCAGGAAGCGCCGCCTCTCTTTTGCTGAAACACGGATTCGATAAGATGAACCTGAACAGGATATATTGCGGCACCGCGGCCAATAATACGGGGATGAAGAGGCTTGCCCTGAGGCTTAATATGAGGCGCGAAGGCGTGCGAAGGCAGGCGCTCTATCTTTCCGGCAAATATGTAGATGCGTACGAATACGGGATACTGAGGGATGAATTCAAAAAAACACGCTAAAGATGCTCTGAAATATCTTATAGTCTGTCACGATGCCGGAGGTTCGGAGATCATATCGTCGTGGGTCAAGCGCCATCAGGAGAACGGATATCGCTTTATCCTGGCCGGCCCTGCCGTCGGCATCTTCAAGGGCAAGCTTCGAAAAGTCCGCAATACGCCGGTAAGCCTAATGCGTAAATATGTGTGCGATAGCGATCGTGTCCTGACCGGCACGAGCTGGGGATCCGATATAGAAAAGCGGGCGATACTTATTGCCAGGGAAAATGGCGTGAGTGTCGCGTCCTTCATGGACCACTGGGTGAATTATCCCCAGCGTTTTATCCTGGACGGCAAGGAGGTCCTGCCCAACGAGATATGGGTAGGAGACGCAGAAGCTTTTGCGCTGGCAAAAAAGTATTTTCCGAAAGCAATGGTCCGGTTGGTTTCAAATCCTTATTTCAAAGACATTAAAAAAGAGATCAAGGCGAAGGACAAACGCCGCAGATCCAAGGGCAGCCCATTGCGGATACTGTACCTTTGCGAACCGATAGCCAACCATGTGCGTAAAGAGTTTGGCGACGATAATTATTACGGTTATACAGAGTTCGATGCGATGAGAAATTTTTTGCATCACCTTCCCGGCATTGCCGGCAAGTATAAGACGCGCGAGATACGGATCCGCCAGCATCCCGCAGAGCCCAAGGGAAAATACAGAGAACTCTTGAAATGGCATCCGTCTCTCCGGGCGGTAATGAGTAAAGGTTCGTCGCTCGTCGACGATTGTTTATGGGCCGACTGGATCGTTGGTTGTGAAAGCATGGCGCTTGTTATAGGCCTGCTCGCGTCACGGAAGGTATTCTCCGTAATCCCGGAGTCCGGGAGGGCCTGTTCGCTGCCGCACAAAAATATAGTGCGTTTGGCTATTGCCCCAAAAGAGGTGAAACAATGAAAAAGGTTAAACAAGACAAGTTGCGGAAGAAGACAAGATACGAGAAACTGGCCGATAATCGCGTATACGGTAAACCATTATTCGATAAGGAATTGAGGTATTGCGCGCGATGCTGCATGCCGGAGACTGCGGAGGCCCTTGCCTTTGACGAGATGGGCATATGCCAGCCTTGCCGGTCGGCTGAGCAGAAGATACATATAAATTGGGTCGAGAGAGAGAAGAAACTGCGGGAGATATTGAACAGGTACCGTTCTAAGGACGGAAAAGATTACGATTGCATGGTCCCTATAAGCGGCGGCAAGGACAGTACGTTCCAGCTATATGTGCTGACACAGGTCTATAAACTTAAACCGCTTGCCGTTACGTTTAATCATAATTGGTACAGCGAGGCGGGCAAATATAACCTGCAGAATGCCCTGGAGGTCTTCGACGTGGACCATATAATGTTCACTCCGCACAGGTCAGCGATCAATAAATTGGCCAAAAAATCGCTGGGCGCGATAGGAGACAGCTGCTGGCATTGTCATGCGGGCGTCGGCGCTTTCCCTCTGCAGATAGCGGTCAAATACGGCATAAAGCTTATCGTATGGGGTGAGTCGGTATCGGAGAATGACGGCCGGGCTACGTATAAAGAACCGATCGCGTTCACCAGGGAACACTTTACCAGGATATCGGCCAGGCTGCATGCCGAAGAGATGATAGATAAAGAAATATCGTATCTGGACATATATCCTTATGTCCTGCCCTCGCCGGAAGAGATGGAGAAGGTGGGC
>JAQURV010000160.1 GCA_029004355.1 Candidatus Omnitrophota bacterium | reverse complement strand
AATTATCCTGCGCGGATAATCTCAAATTGACCGATGTCGAATTGGCGTATGCGGTATTATCATTAATAATGATCGTGCCTGTGGGAGGGATCGTATCCGTTACCTTTACCGTCCATACCCCCTTCCGCACCCAATCCGTCGAAGCGCCCAGTTTGTCTATAGCCTTCGAATAGGTATTATACGTCTTGCCCGCGAACGGATGCTTAAAAGTTACGGCCCATCTTACAGTCAAGCTGACGGAAGATCTGGCAACCTGGGTCATTGAACAGTCAAGTTTACAATAGGTATTTTCTATGCTATTTGAAGAGCCGGGGGCGAAACCTCCCATGCTTACCGTCCCCTCGTCATTTAATACGTAGATCTTATTCGCGCTATTATCGTAATAGGCGGCAAAGCAATTACGGCAGTCCGTAGAACTATTTACCAGGAGGTGGGCAAAGCTTATATTAGCAACCTTGTCGCGATCGCTATACCTGGATGATATCCGGACCTGCTGGCCCGCCTTGGAAGATCCCCTGGCCGGGCTGATCGAGCCGGTCTTTGGAGGAAAGTTAACGGTCCATGCGCCTTTCTTATCCCATCCTGTCGAGGCATTTGCCTTGTCGGTAACTTTCAGGTAGGTATTATACTCTTTCCCCGATAAGGGTCTTTTGAATGTCACCGCCCATGTTATGGTCATGGTGTTGCCGGATTTAATGACCCGGGTCCCGGCGCACTCCAGCTTACAATATGAGTTAGTAAGCGTCCTGGATGATCCGGGAGCATAGCCTCCCGCCATGACACCCCTGCTATTTAACATATAAAGCTTGTTTAATCTATTGTCATAATAGGCCGCGAAGCAATTTTGGGGGACCGCTGAAGTGTTGACTAAAATATGCGCGAGGTTTATATCGTTAGCGCCGTTAGGGTCGGAATAGGTCGAGGTAAATATTACCCGCTGGTTCGGGGTAGATGAACCGCCGGCTGGTACAATAATGCCTGTTTGGGGAGGATTATTAGCGGCATGCGCGCGGCCGGCGCAAAATATAAGAGTAGCAAATAAGAAGGCCGCCGTTATGCTCTTTGATGAAAAAAACCGTCGGTTACAACAGTCCATCACTTAACCTTTCATGCCAAGCATATTGTAGAAAAGTATACAGCGTTTTATGGAATTGTCAAGAAAAATAAGCTTTTTAAAAAAAATTTTCACCTTGCCGTATATTGCCTGAACTACTATAATGTATCGATATGGAAGATCTGATCGGGACGGTAACGATAGATTGGAAATGGGTCGAGGCGCATCTGGCGGCCAGGGAAAAGCTCGCCCGGATAAGCAAAGATTCCACCAAAGAAGCCGTGCTCGCCTCTCTGGCTAAGGCCCTCGGGGAGGCAAAGTCGAAGGCGGCGCCCGGGATATCCATTGTGAAGAAAGCCGTTACGAATTTCGGCCCTGCGGCTATCGCGCTCGAAAACGGCCCGGCCCTCTCCAGCAAAGAACTCTCTTCCCACATGAAAGGCTCGCGCCACATCTACGCCTTTCTGGCCACCATCGGCAAGGAGGTCGAAGAGGCCGCCAGTTCCCACATGCATGCCGGCGACCATCTCCTGGGCTACCTCTTAGACAGGGTCGGTTCTTTTGCTGTCGAATCTATGGCGAAGAATATAGAGGAGACTTTGAGGAAAAAGCTGGCGCGCAAGAACTTGAGCGTCTCGATGCGTTTCAGCCCGGGTTACTGCGATTGGCCGATAGAGGAACAGTTCAAGCTCGCGAAGATAATAGACTTCGACAAAGCCGGGGTAAGCTTAACCGAAAGCTGCGTAATGATACCCAGGAAGTCTATAACGGCGATCGTCGGAGTAGGACCTAAGGACCTGTTTAAGGAAGTAAGATCCCCTTGTGCGGCATGTAATATGAAGGTATGCGATTACCGAAGAAAAGACTAGACTTTTTTTGCGGGGTCTTCCTGTACTTTCGCTTCCATCTCTTTCTTAAGAAGCGCTTCCCAATTCTTATCGGTCACCCTCTGCAGGTCATCCAGGATAGGTTTATTTTCAGGCTTCGAAAGGTGTCTGAAACGGCTCTGCAGTTTTAGCCACTCCGCGATAGGCTTCTTCACTTTGGGTTTGTAGGTGACGCGGTATACGCCATTTTCGACTTCGTATAGCGGCCATGCGCATGTATCCGCCGCAAGCCTGCCCATCTCGCAGGTCAGTTCCGGCGGATATCCCCAACCCAGCCTGCAGGGCTGGAAGACGTTGATAAATTTCGGGCCTTCGATAGAAAGCGCCTTCTCGACCTTCGACGTGAGGTCGCGCCAGTTCCCGGCTATCGACTGGGCGGCGTAAGGGATGCCGTGGGCGATCATGATCGCCGTAAGGTTCTTGCGGTACTGCTCTTTCCCCTTCTTCACCTTGCCCACCGGCGCCGTCGTTGTATCGGCGCCTTTCGGCGTCGCGCCGGAGCGCTGGACGCCGGTATTCATGTAAGCCTCGTTATTGTAGCATACGTATAAAATATTGTGGCCGCGTTCCATGGCGCCCGATAGCGACTGGAGCCCGATATCGTATGTGCCGCCGTCGCCGCCGAACGCGATAAAGTTTATCTTCTTCGAGATCTTGCCCTGCCGCACCCATGACTTATATAATGCCTCGATGCCGCTTATAGTAGCGCCCGCGTTCTCGAACGCGCTGTGAAGGAACGGGACGTTCCATGCGGTGTACGGGAATATGGTAGAGACGACTTCGAGACAGCCCGTAGCGCTCACCACGACCGTATCCGGCCCGGCCGCCATGAGGACCTGTCTCGCTATCAGGGCCGCGCCGCAACCCGCGCATCCGCGGTGGCCGCCCGTGAACAGCTCTTTCTGTTTAGCCAGTTCTTTTATATTAGCCATATATAGCCTACTCTCTCACGCCCAGGTAAGTTATCTTATCGATAGCCTTACCATTTGAAGCGTCGTTCAAATTTTTGTATACACCTTCGAGATCGCTAATACCTATCTCTCTTCCGCCCAGGCCGGAAATGTAGTTCGCGACGATCTTATTCAAGCCTTTATCGAATAAGGCCGTCTTGACCTCTGTGCAAAGGGGACCTTCGCACCCGTTCAGCGAATCGGACCTGTCCATTACGGCTATAGCCTTAAGCCCTTTTAAGGCATCCGCGATCTCGTCCTGGGGGAACGGCCTGAATACTCTCGGCTTCAATAAGCCGACCTTCAGCCCCTTCTCCCTCAGCTCGTCGACCACGACTTTCGCTGTACCGGCCGTCGAGCCCATCGCCACTATTGCGCAATCGGCGTCTTCAAGCTTATACTCTTCGAATAGTCCG
>JAQURV010000159.1 GCA_029004355.1 Candidatus Omnitrophota bacterium | reverse complement strand
CTTTATCGAAATTTATGAACTTATCAAAACCCGCGGCAAGAGGCGTATGCTCCGGATCTATATCCTGTCCATATAGGGGATATCCCATCTCGAGGCGCAGGGTATCACGGCAACCCAGCCCCGCAGGCTTGACCCTGCTATCTTTAAGCAGCCTTTTCCACAACTCTTCCACGCACGGAGCCGGGATATAGACTTCATACCCAAGCTCTCCTGTATAACCGGTCCGGCTTACTATACAGCGCTCTTTACCGAAGGTGAAATCGGCGAAGGTATAATATTTAAGCCCCTCTATGCCGGAGCCGAAGATATCTTTAAGCGCGGCTGCCGATGCAGGACCCTGTATATCGAGTTTTCCTGTACTGCCGGAGGCATTATCGAAACGGTATTGCCCCCGGAGATTGCGCTGTATGTGCGCCTCATCCGTGGAGATAGTTGCGGCATTAACGACCAGCATCCAGGAACTCTGACCTCTCCGGTAAACCACCAGGTCGTCGAGAACTCCGCCCTTCTCATCAAGCATAAAACCATAGCGGCAGGCGCCTGTCGGCATCGAGGTTATCTTCTGGGTAACTATACGGTCTAATCCGGTTGCGGCGGGGTCTGCCTCGAGCATAAATTCGCCCATGTGGCAGATGTCGAATACGGATGCTACTTTGCGCGTATGCGCATGCTCAGCGAGTATGCCTTCATATTGTATGGGCATCAACCATCCGCCGAACGGGGCCATCTTTGCGCCCATAGCTATATGTGTTTCACACAGGGGTGTTCTCTGCAATAATTCGACTTCACTCATCAGGCATCTCTTAACAAAAGACCGCGGTGATACTAAAATTAGTTCCGGATGAAATTTGGCAATCCTCTCGTATGAGCCGAGGAGAAACCTCTTTGTATATAGATAGGTATTATAGGTCTGAATATGGTAATTATCAAGAAAATTCGGGATTTAGAGAGGCTTATTCCTCGCTAATTTGTACAAAATATCCCTCTAATTGAAAACGGACATTTCTACTTTTATTGAAATTATGCCGCTATCAAGGCTTCTTTGGCGAGTCTATTATACTCTTCTATCTTGTAGCGCAGCAAGAATATCTCGTTTGACAAACGGGTAATGGCCTTGCACGCTTAATCATCATCCCATGCCACCGCATGTTTCTTCATAAAACCTTTCATCATGTCCTTACATTCTTTCATGTCCAGGTCTATCAATTGTACTCCTTTAACTTTTAAATAGCCTTCCGGACCTTTAAAAGTTTCGTTCTCTCCTATGACCACGATGGGAATTTTATGCGCCAGGATAGTGTCGGCAGCTTCGTCAGACGGCGAGAGAGTAGTATAGAGCGTGCATTGTTCGTAATCTTTCTCTGTAAGCTTACCCGTATTCTCCAGGCAATCTATCTCCGAGTTAATATATAAATCCTTCTGCGCTCTCTTATTATGCCCGCGGCCGATGATCCTGCCTTCTTTGACCAGAACAGATCCTTCCGGAATTCCGCCTTCGCGTAAACTTTTTTGTGCTTCCCTAACCGCTTCCAGCATGAATTTCTTATGGACCCCCATATTACCGTTGCCGGCGCCGGCAACGGGTCCGGGCATGGCAGGTGAAAGCGTAAATCCTTTAATAGCGTCATTAAGCATTAAACCGGCCTCCTCCAGAGAGCCAAATCCTTCTGTCTGCACTTTACCCGGCCCTTTATAATTCAGGAACCATGTTTCTATAATAGATGATGCTCCCGGAAAGGTCTGATCGAACTCATTCATGTTTTTTATGCTGCCAAAACAGGTATCCGGTAATATCGCTATCAACTTATCATCCCGGGCTCCCTCGCCCTTCATCTTCAGTACCCCCACAAGCCTTACCCTTATTACCTGTCCCCGCTTTAACTGTCGTCCTATAACCAGGATGTCCAGCGGGTCACCGTCGCCCCAAACCGTTTTCGGTACCATACCATAGTTTGTCGGATAGCCCAGATATTTCACGATACGGGGTCTGCCGTTCTCCTGATCCCACCTCATAATTCCATCTTTCCGGACTTCCCATTTATCGTTATCTCCCGCGCCAATCTCTATTACCGCGTTAATCGTCCCGTCGGTATTAACCGGTTCATAGTCTGTATAAAAATTTTTCTCTCCATGCAGCTCGTAAGGATTTTCCTGAAGGGCCGGGCATTCGCCCACAGCGCCCAACGCTATCAAGGTGAAGACCAGCAAAAACCTTTTGACCTTTATCATCGTCCCTCCCTCTTAACAGTATCCACCCTACGGTCATATTCCTTTGAAAGGAAAAGCGCCACAAAGAACCAGCATACAAGAAGCAGTCCGGAAAGCGAACTTGCGAATGTAACATACATGGCGAAACCGGCAACGGCGCTCCCGGCGCGCGTCTGGAAAACTTTTAACAGGGCATTAACACCCGAACCGCACGCCTTGGCGCTGCGCGAACCGAACATTTCTATCCATGCCTGGGCCTTGTATTTGGCGGCTTGAGAGGTGGGAATATAGAGCTGTTTTAATGAAGGTGAATTAAGGGCATAGTTAAACGCCTTACCGGTTACCATGATCCAAAAAAGTATATGAACTGAAGGGCTTAGTTTGAAGCCCACTACCATCATCCCAATTATAACCGGCATGGCACATAAAGCCGCCTTCATACCAAGCCTTCGCTGTATATTACCTATGCCTAACGCCAGGCATATAAAAGATACGGCGTTTACCGCCGTGCCGAAGTCGCCGAGCGATTGCGCCGTTGACACATCTCCTACGGCGTTTTGGAATACAAGCCGTTTGAAATTGAAATCGAATATAGTAACTATTATCTCATAGAAACTTATGACCAGGAATATACCGAAGAGATACCGGTCGGTAAAAAGCAGCCTTAATCCCTCGATAAAGCCGGCGCCGCCTTCTTTCTTGCGGTCCGGTAACCGCGCGTTTTCAGCAGGCATCGAAACGCTTTGCCTGGTCAGCCTCAAAGCAAATTGGCGGATTATCATTATTACGATAAAAGTATTGGCCGCACATAATGCTACAAGGGGGGCGCAATTGCGGAAGCCGAGCAATGCCGGCAGATCTGTAGATTGCGGCCCTATTATACCGCCGAACTGGCCGAACATCACTATCAGGAAGAAAGACTTTTTCGCGCTTTCGGCGTCGATCGAATCGGAGGCATACGCCCAGAAGAGCGCGATCAGAAGCGATCCATAGGCCTCGACAAAAACATACCATGCCCAACCGAGCCACCGCCCTGTACACGCCACTTTATTATCCAACCCTAACGTCGGGTGATTGAACAAAAAACCAAATATCAACAACCCGCAT
>JAQURV010000158.1 GCA_029004355.1 Candidatus Omnitrophota bacterium | reverse complement strand
GGAAGTGGATGTTATCGTCGAGGGAGTGCGCGGCCGTCCGGCGGAGAAAGAGAGGATCCAATGAGGATTTTGGGTGGGCTGACTTTATTCTTCTACACGATCGTATTTTTGGCCATCGGCGGATTGTTCGTCGCGGTCTCACTGAACATAATCTCTCAGGAAGCGATCACGGATACCATAACGACGTTGTATGCCACTACCAATATACGGCTGATACTGGGGATCGTGGGACTCCTCCTGATCTTCATCAGTATCATGGTCGTCCAGCTTGCCCTCGGAAAGATACAGAGGGAGAAGACGATCGCCTTCGAAAACCCCGACGGCCAGGTCACCATAGCGTTAAGCGCCATAGAGGATTTTATAAGGCGCGCGTTCAAACATCTTCCGGAGGTAAAAGAGCTTAAGCCTACTGTCCGCGCCGGCAAGAAAGGGATATTGATAATAAATAAAGTGACTTTGTTCTCCGACGCCAATATTCCCGAGACTACCGAAAAGATACAGAATATAGTAAAGAGCCGCGTCCAGGATATCTTGGGCGTCGAAGAGCCGCTCAGCATACGGGTGCACGTCGTGAAGATAGTGCATAAAGAGGAACCGCCTAAGGGCCAGAACAAAGAAGATAAACCGTCCTCGCAGTTCAGGGGAAGTATCGAGTACGGGAACTATTAAAAGGAGGTAGTGTAACATGGAAAGAGTAGGTGTATTGACGGGGGGCGGCGATTGCCCGGGTTTAAACGCGGTCATAAGGGCTATTGTCAAAACAGCGCTTCCGAATAAGATCAAAGTAGTGGGGATAAAGAACGGCTGGAAAGGTATGATAACACTGGATGCCACGGACCTCGACCTCGACGCGATAGCGGGTATCCTACCGAAGGGCGGCACTATACTGGGTACTTCGCGGACAAATCCGTTCAAGAATAAAGGCGATGTCGAAAAAGTCGTCGATACCTATAAGAAGCTTAAGCTCGATGCCTTGATAGCGATAGGCGGCGAAGATACCCTCGGGGTCGCCAATAAGCTGTGCAAGGAGAATAAGGGCCTCAATGTAGTCGGGGTCCCGAAGACGATAGACAACGACCTGAACGCGACCGATTACACTTTCGGTTTCGATACGGCCGTGAACATCGCGATGGAGGCCATCGACAGGCTCCACACCACGGCGGAGAGCCACCACAGGATAATGGTCGTCGAAATAATGGGCAGGCACGCGGGGTGGATCGCGCTCCATTCCGGGCTTGCGGCAGGCGCCGACATAATACTGATCCCCGAAATACCGATAGACCTCGATGAGGTCTGCGAGCTTCTGCGAAAACGCCACTCGCGCGGCAGGCTCTTTTCGATCGTGGCGGTAGCTGAGGGCGCGGAATTCAAAGCGGGGCAGGTCGTTACAAAAGAGCAGCAGCTCGATGCCTTCGGCCACGTGAGGCTCGGAGGTATCGGTGAGACGCTGGCCGAAGAGATAGAGAAGAGGACGAAGTTCGAGACGCGCGTGACGGTCCTCGGCCACATACAGAGAGGCGGTTCGCCGACCGCTTTCGACAGGGTCCTCGGGACCAGGTTCGGCGTGAAGGCGATGGAGCTTGCCATGGCGAAGAAGTTCGGCTATATGGTGTCGCTTGCCGGTACCGAGATAAGAGAGGTCCCGATAGAAGAGGCCGTCGGCAAACTCAAGACGGTAGATAAGGCATTTTACGATATGGCCAAGACATTCTTCGGATAGAGGATAAATTTTTCGACACAGCACATTTCAAAAGAACGAAAAATTTATCCTGCATAGGCTGGTGAGTAAGAGAGAGGTAAATAGAATGAAAGACACGATCAAGGCGAGGATAGAGCAGAGCATCGAGGTCAAAGAGGACCTGCATAGGAACGGGGCCGCGGATATCGAAAGAGCGGCCAGGCTCATCATGAGCGCCCTCAGGACCGGAGGCAAGGTCCTTCTCTTCGGTAACGGCGGCAGCGCCGCGGACTGTCAGCATATCGCGGCCGAGCTTGTCGGACGTTTCAAGAAAGAGAGGCAGGCGCTGGCGGCGATCGCGCTTACGACGAATACTTCCACACTGACCGCTATCGCGAACGACTACGGCTATGACGTCAGCTTTTCGCGCCAGGTCGAAGCGCTCGCGAAAGAGGGCGATGTCGCGGTGGGTATCTCGACGAGCGGAAAGTCGAAGAACGTGACAGCCGCTCTGGCCAAGGCGAGGTCGCTCGGGGCAAAGACGATCGGCCTTACGGGCGCCAGCGGCGCCGCGATGAAGGACCTTTGCGATTGCCTGATAACCGTCAGTTCAAAAGATACTGCCCGCATCCAGGAGGCGCATATCCTGATCGGCCATATAATCTGCGAGCTTGTCGAAGGTGAATTTGCAAAATGAAAGATAAAGTGAAGGGTCTTGCGGCCGTTAAGAAGATAGCGGAGAGCCTGAGGAAGAGAGGCGAGAGGATAGTCTTTACGAACGGGTGTTTCGACATTCTTCACGTCGGGCACGTGGACTACCTGGCTAAGGCGCGGAAGATGGGCGACGTCCTCGTTATAGGCTTGAACAGCGATCTATCGGTCAAGCGCCTTAAAGGCACGGAACGACCCTTGAACAGCCAGGTCGACCGGGCGAAGGTCCTGTCCGCCCTGTCATCCGTAGATTACGTAACTATCTTTGATGAAGATACGCCGGAACGCCTTATAGAGAAGATCAGGCCGGATATTCTTGTAAAAGGCGGCGACTGGAAGGAAGCGAATATTGCAGGCGCGGCCTTCGTGAAATCTTACGGCGGAAAGGTGAGGATCGTACCGTTCGTAAAGGGTTACTCGACCACGCTGGTGGTCAATAAATTGAGGAATTGGGTTGACGAATAAGGCGCTCAAGGCGAAACGCGATCTCTACCGCATCATCGACGCGAACCTGAACCGCTCCAGGGAAGGCCTACGGGTCTGCGAGGAGATGACGCGTTTTGTCCTGAATTCAAAGGCCCTGACAAGAGAATTAAAAGCGGTCCGGCACTCGATCTACGGCGTGATCAGGAGCGGCGGCGCGGGATCGAAGGACCTTGCGTTATCGCGGGATCCGGAAGGCGATTGCCTTCGGCAGTCGAGATTTAAAAGCGAGATGAAGCGCCGGACGTTCGCGGATATATTCGCGGCCAATATCGAGCGCGTGAAAGAGTCTTTGAGGGTCCTGGAAGAGTTATATAAGCTGGCAGATGTTAAAAGTTCCGTAAAATTTTGCGGCCTTCGATTTAAAGTCTACGCAATAGAGAAGAAGGTCATGAAGAGGTTAGGTTGACACAGATCAATATCGCACGATCAGGCAAGGTTTCGCCCATCGCGGCGCGTATAGCCAAAGAC
>JAQURV010000157.1 GCA_029004355.1 Candidatus Omnitrophota bacterium | reverse complement strand
AAATTCGTATTTGTTTAGAATTTAGATATTCGTATTTCGAATTTATTCAAACCTTACCTTCACTGAGTCTAAGTGCTTGGTAAGCCTCTCTATACCCGCCACTTTCTCGAGCGGTTCGCGCACTTTCTCCAGCGCTCTCCTGGTATACGAAATTATATGCGAGCTTTTGTAAAAATCGGATACGCCCAGCCCCGAGAAGAAACGCGCGCTCCCGCCCGTCGGCAGGACGTGGCTCGGCCCCGCGACGTAATCGCCTACCGCGACCGGCGTGTAGGGCCCTAAGAATATCGCGCCGGCGTTAGATATCTTCTTGGCGACCTTCTTCGGGTTATTGATCAATATCTGCAGATGCTCTGCGGCCAGGCTGTTCGCGACATCGGCCGCCTCATCCATGTTCTTGACCAAAATTATATAACCGCGTATGTTCTCTTTTTTAAGTATGCGCGCGAGTCTCTTCGAATTTGTAATAAGTATCGAGAGCCCCATAAAATGTTCGGCCTGGGCCTCGAGATCCGCCTTTATAAAGTTTATATTCGACTGCTGGTTCGCGATTATAACAACCTCCGTCGGCCCGGCAAGCATATCTATATCGCAGTAACCAAAGACCTGCCTTTTGGCCTCGGTGACGTAGGCATTGCCCGGGCCGGCGATCTTATCGACCTTAGGGACCGTCTTCGTGCCGAACGCAAGCGCGCCTATCGCCTGGGCGCCGCCTATCTTATATATCTCGTCTACTTTGAGAAGGTCGGCAACCACAAGGATATGCGGATCGACGGACTTATACTGGTTCGGCGGCGTCATAAGCACTATCTTCTTCACTCCCGCCATCTTCGCCGGTATCACGGTCATGTAGACGCTCGAGACCAGAGGCACCGTCCCGCTCGGGACGTAGAGGCCGACGCGTTCGAGCGGCGTTATCTGTTCGCCCAGCAGCACGCCGTCCGCGTCCTTTATCTTCCATGATTTCTTTAGCTGCTTCCTGTAAAATTTCTGGACGTTCTCCAGGACGACCTTGAGCGTCGAGACAAACTCCGGCTTTATATCCTGGTAAGCTCCTGACATCTCGCATGCCGAGACCTTAAGGTCCTTGGCGGAGAGCTTTACGTTGTCGAACTTCTTCGTATACTTTATAAGCGCTTCATCGCCATAGAGCTTCACATTCTCGAGTATCTTCCGCACGCTCTCCGTAACGCGTTTGTTGCGTCCGGAATTGCGTTCGCAAAGCTTTTGGAATTGCTTACTGCCTATACGAATAAGTTTCATAACTCATCTCCCTGAAATTATTTCTTCAACTTCTTCGAAATGCTCTCCGCAACAGCCGCCAGCGCCTTCTCCAGTTTCTCAGGCTCTTTCCCTCCGCCCTGCGCGAAGAGCGGCTTGCCGCCGCCGGAACCTCCTATGAACAGGGCAAATTCCTTTGCCAGATCACCGGCGCTCAAGGTCTTGCCGGCGATATCTTCCGTGACCGAAACTATGAAAGACGCCTTATCGGCGAGTCTTGTCGCAAGTACTATGACCGCCGACCTTTCCTTGGCCTTTATCCTGTCGCTTAAGACGCGCAGGCCCTCCAGATTTATCTCTTCCAATGTTTCTGTGATCACTTTGGTCGAGCCGAAACTCTTCGCCTTCGCCAGGAGAGCGTCGAGGCCGGATGCCGCCTTATTGACCCTTTCGGCCATCGCCTTCTTCTCTTCGGCCTGGCGCGCTTCTGCGTCAAGCCTGCGCTTCGCCTCCTCGGCCTGAGCGGCGATCCACTTTTTTGCGGCTTCGCCGGTGACGGCTTCTATGCGCCGCACTCCCGAGGCTGTCGAACTTTCGCTCGTGACCTTAAATATGCCTATATCCTTCGTATTTTCAACGTGCGTACCGCCGCATAGTTCCTTCGAAATATCTTTTATCGTCACGACGCGCACCTTATCTTCATATTTCTCACCGAAGAGCGCCATGGCGCCTTCGCCCCTGGCCGCTTCCAGGTCTTCTATCTTTTTGTGGACGGCTATCGCGGTCCTTATCCATTCATTTACAAGTTCCTCGACCCGCGCCACTTCGCGTGCCTCCATCTTCTTCATGTGGGTAAAGTCGAACCTCAAGTGCTCACTGTCGACTAACGATCCCGTCTGGTGAACATGCTCGCCCAGGACTTTTCTCAGCGCCGCCTGCAGGAGATGCGTGGCCGTATGATTGGCCGCGATCTTTTTACGGACATCTTCATCTATCGAGACTTTTGCCGTCTCGCCCTTCACGATCTTGCCGCGAAGCATCTTCCCGATATGAACTATCGTGTGGCCGATCTTTTTGGCATCCTCGACCTCGAGGGCGCCCGACGGAGTCTCTATCTTCCCCCAGTCGCCGGCCTGGCCGCCCGATTCGCCGTAGAAAGGCGTCTTGTCGAGCACGACCTCGCCGCCTTCCATGACCGCGACGACCTTAGCTTCGGCGTGCGCCTTCTCGTATCCTAAAAATTCCGTCTTTAAGCCCAGTGCCTCGACCTTCTTAGTAAATGTCTCGGAGAATATCTCGCCCTTTATCTTAGTCTTGGCGCGAGATTGCCGGCGCTGTTTCTCCAGAAAACTTTCGAACGCATCTTCATCGATCTTCAACTCAAACTTTTCGGCTATATCTTCGAGTAAATCATAAGGCATCCCGTAAGTATCATAAAAATTGAATGCTACCTGCGCAAGCTCTTTAAAGGTTTTATCCTTACGGATCTTTTCGAACGCCTCCTTGACTTTGGGTAATTGCGTATCGATCACAAAGATAAAACTCTCTTCCTCGCGCTTCACAACCTGCGCGATATCATCTCTCTTCTCTTTGACTTCGGGATACGCCTTACCCATGACATCGCTTACGATGCTGACAAGTTTGTAGAGAAAAGGTTCTTTTATCCCGACATCTTGTCCGTGGACCATCGCCCGCCTGATAAGCTTTCTCACGACATAACTGCGCTCTTCGTTCGACGGCATGACGCCGTCTGCGATACAAAATGTTACTGCGCGGATATGATCGGCGATCGCCTTCACTTTAGACTTGTGACTTGTGACTGGCAACTGGTGACCCGCTATCTTTTCTATCTCCCTCACCAACGGCACGAATATATCTATCTCAAAGTTCGTCTTCACGCCCTGCATCACAGACGCTAAGCGCTCAAGACCCATCCCGGTGTCGATATTCTTTGCCGGCAGCGGCTTAAGAGAACCGTCGGGCTGCCTGTCGTATTGCGTAAATACCATGTTCCAGACCTCGACGAACCTGCCGCAATTACATTCAGGGTTACAGCCCGGCTTCTTACATCCCACGTCCTTGCCGTAATCGTAAAAAACTTCCGAGCACGGCCCGCACGGCCCGTTGGGGCCCTTTGTCGGGGCTTCGGACGGCCAGAAGTTGTCCTTCTCCCCGAACTTCATTATCTTCTTTTCGGGGATCTTTATGACATCCTTCCAGATGCCATATGCCTCTTCGTCATCTTTGTAGACGGAGGCCCATAACCTTTCCGGGTCTATCTTTAGGACCTTGGTAAAATATTCCCCTGCCCACTCTATGGCCT
>JAQURV010000156.1 GCA_029004355.1 Candidatus Omnitrophota bacterium | reverse complement strand
TCGAGAACTACTCGAGGCCGCTGGCGGGGCGGGCCCCGGGTTCGCGGCCGTGGTGTTTGATCGACTATTTTCCGAAGGACTTTGTGACTTTTATAGATGAATCGCACGTTACGATACCGCAGATAAGGGGGATGTATAACGGCGACAGGGCGCGAAAAGAGACTTTGATCGAATACGGTTTCAGGCTTCCGTCGGCTCTGGATAACAGGCCCCTCAAATTCGATGAATTCGAATCGCTCGTCCGGCCCATTATATTCGCTTCAGCCACCCCGGACGAATATGAACTCGAGAAGTCCGGCGGCAATATAATCGAACAACTGATAAGGCCCACAGGCATCATCGATCCGCCTATAGAGGTAAGGCCCACGGCCGGCCAGATAGACGATCTTATGAAAGAGATAAGGGCGCGTGCCGCCAAAAAAGAGAGGGTGCTTGTCACTACGCTTACCAAGAGGCTCGCCGAGGACCTGGCGCGGTATTTGAGCGACCTGGGTTTAAGGGTAAAGTACCTGCACTCCGATATGGATGCCATCGAGCGCGTGGAGGTCCTGAGGGACCTCAGGCTCAATAAGTTCGATTGCCTCATCGGGATAAACCTGCTGAGGGAGGGGCTTGACCTGCCCGAGGTTTCGCTTGTGGCGATCCTCGATGCGGATAAAGAGGGATTTTTGCGGAGCGGGACCAGTCTCATACAGGTTGCGGGCCGCGCCGCGCGCCACCTGAACGGCGAGGTGATAATGTACGCCGACGTCCTGACCAAATCGATGAAGCACGCCATAGATGAGTCTAAGAGGCGGCGCAAGGTCCAGATCGAGTTCAACTCGGTCAATAAGATAACCCCGCGCTCGATAGAGAAGGCTGTCAGGGAAGGCATCGAGTCCTACAAGAAGGCCAGGGAAGTGATCGCAAACGTGGTCGAAGAGACGGACGACCAGTATGACCTCACCGCGCTGATAGGCGAACTCCAGCATGATATGGAAGTCGCCGCGAGAAATTTGCAATTCGAAAAGGCGGCCATATTGCGCGACCAGATAAAGGAATTGAAAGAAAAGCTCACCAAAAGCACTGCCGGTAAAAAATGACGCAAGCTACTTTAGACGAAAAGATATTATCGGCGCTACGGCACGACGCCTCTTCGCATATTTCCGGAGAGGAACTGTGCAAGATCGCCGGTGTCTCAAGGGCCGCGATATGGAAACATATCGAGGGCTTGAGGGAGGAAGGCTATAGCATAGAGGCCTCTCCGCACCTGGGATACCGCCTGTTGAATATTCCCGACAGGCTCATCCCGTCTGAGATCAAGTGGAAGCTCAAGACGAGGCTTTTTGGCAAGGAGATAATCTCATACAAGTCGGTCGACTCGACGAATGATATTGCGTATGGGCTGGCGGAGAAAGGCCTTAAAGAAGGTTCTGTCATATTGGCCGAAGAGCAGGAAAGAGGGAAAGGCAGGCACGGGCGCAGCTGGATCTCCCCGCCTAAGAGCGGCATATACCTCTCGGCTATCTTAAGGCCGCAGATCGCGCCCAGCGAGATCTCCAAGGTAACGCTCCTCGCCGCGGTCGCGGCGGCTAAAGCGATAAGGGATGTGACGGGTCTTCAGGCCATGATAAAATGGCCGAATGATATACTGGTTAATCATAAAAAGGTATGCGGCATACTTATAGAGATGAAGGCCGAGCAGGATACCGCCGTATTTGTCGTGATAGGCATAGGGGTCAATGTGAATACGCCTGTTAAGCAATTGCCGAAAGGCGCTTCATCGTTAAGGGAAGAGCTTAAGAACGGCGCAAGGGAGGAGTGCATATCCCGCATAGAACTTGCGCGTAAGCTTATCGAAAGGCTGGAAGAGGACTATTTTCTATTGAAAAAAGACGGGTTCAAGCCGATAATGGATGAATGGAAGCACATGACCGATATGCTGGGTTCAAGAGTGAAGGTAGTGCTGCAGAACCGTACATTTGAAGGGCTGGCGCACAATATAGATCCGGACGGCGCGCTTGTGGTCAGAAGAGACGCAGGCACGCTCGAAAAGATCTTGTCGGGCGACATAGTAATGGTGAGATAGAGTCAGTGAATAGTGAATAGTGGAGAGTGGAGAGTGAAGAGTGAAGAGCGCATTAATTGCTATAGATATAGGTAATACGAATATAACCGCAGGGGTCTTTAAGGCCGGCAGGCTTTCCGCAAAGGTAAAGATCCCCACATGCGTATATTCCAAATACGAAAGCGGTCTGGCAAGGCTCTTCAAAAAGGGCGGGTTGGGGTTTGCGGACGGAGAGGCTGTTATCGTGTCGAGCGTCGTTCCGATAGCGCTGGCCCGTCTTATAATGCACCTGAATAGAATAGCGAGATGCCGCATAACCGTTCTCGGCCGGGACATGCAAGTGCCGATAAAGAATCTTTACAGGATAAAGAAAGAGGTAGGCCAGGACAGGCTTGTCAATGCGTACGCGGCAAAAGTATTATACGGCGCGCCCGCTGTCGTCATAGACTTCGGCACAGCCGTGACATTCGATCTTGTCTCAAAGCGCGGTGATTATATGGGCGGGCTGATAATGCCGGGCATCGGCATATCGCTTTCAAGCCTTTATGAAAAGACAGCGCTTCTGCCGAAGGTCGAGCTCAAAGACGCGCCGCACATAATAGGGAAGAGCACCGCTAACAGTATGCGCGCGGGCATACTCTACGGCTTCGGCGCGATGTGCGACGGGCTCGTCTTAAAGTACAGGAAGGTCCTCGGCGGATCCCTCAAGGTTATAGCGACCGGCGGCAATGCCGGCCTGATCAAAAAATACTCCGGTTCGATACGGATTTTGGACGAAGACCTCACCCTCAAAGGCCTCCTCTTAATAAGTCAGCTTAAAACCTAGGTTTTCCCAGCCCCTGCAGTAAAATTTTTCCGTTGAATAGTAATGTGATGTGGCGATGTGGTGAGCAGGGCGTTAAAAGTTCGAGGCAGCGTACGAGAACTTTTACCGAGCGAAATTTTCACATGGCTGAAAATTTCGCGTCCCTGCGAGCCACATTGACGCATCACATTTACTGCTGAGGCGAAAAATTTTCGAAAATTACTTGACAAAATTCACCGATTTCGTATAATGGTGTAACTGTTAGCACTCAGGTATGCTGAGTGCTAATAACCGACAAGCCAACAAAGAAGGAGGGATGTAGCATGAAGATTCAGCCATTGGCGGACAGGATAATGGTAAAGGTCCTCGAAGCCAAAGAGGTAACGAAGGGCGGGATACTCCTGCCTGACACGGCCAAAGAGAAACCGCAGGAGGCCGAGGTGGTAGCGGTAGGTAAGGGCAAGATTTCCAACGAAGGAAAGACGATAGCCCCGGAGGTCAAAGTAGGCGACAAGATTTTGTTCGGAAAATATTCCGGCACCGAGATAACCCTTGACGGCAAGGAGTATCTGATATTAAAGGAAGAAGACATATTAGCGATAGCAAAATAAACGGGAGAGGAAAAAATGGCAAAACAATTACTATACAGCGAGGAAGCGCGCCGGGCAATATTGAGAGGCGTCGAGCAGCTCGCTAAGGCGGTCAAGGTTACGCTCGGCCCCAAGGGCAGGAACGTAGTCATTGACAAGAAGTTCGGTGCGCCGACCATCACCAAGGATGGCGTTACCGTAGCAAAAGAGATCGAATTGAAGGATCCGTATGAGAATATGGGCGCGGAACTCGTGAAAGAGGTC
>JAQURV010000155.1 GCA_029004355.1 Candidatus Omnitrophota bacterium | reverse complement strand
TCTTGTGCTGCATCGAATCAACTTTAAGGATCTTGACTTTCAGTTCGTCCCCGACCTTAAACTTCTCTTCCAGCTTTTCGCCTTCGACGAGCGGTATCTCGGAGATGTGGACAAGTCCCTCGAGGTCTTTATCTATCTCGACAAAGAGCCCGAAATTCGTGACCTTCATCACCTTACCCGGCATGACAGTCTCCGCCGCATATTTAGACGCGATCTCATCCCACGGATCGGGCGTCAATTGCTTAACCCCGAGCGAGATGCGCCTGTTGCTGGAGTCGGCGGACAGGACTACTGCCTCCACCTTCTCACTTTTCTTGAATACGTCCTTCGGATGGCCTATACGTTTGGTCCACGAAATATCGGAAACGTGTATAAGGCCGTCTATCCCGTCTTCCAGTTCGACGAACGCACCGTAATCGGTAAGGTTCCTTATCTTACCCTTGACCCTTGTCCCGACGGGATATTTCTCCTCGACACCTATCCATGGATTTGCCTCGAGCTGCTTCAAGCCAAGAGAGACTTTCTTATTGGCCTTATCCACTTCCAGGACCTGAACCTCTATCCTGTCGCCTATGGCAAGCAGTTCGTTCGGGTTGGCATACTTTTTTGTCCAGGAAAGCTCGGATATGTGGAGCAGCCCTTCGATGCCTTTTTCGAGCTCGACAAACGCCCCGTAAGGCACAAGATTTACAACGGTACCCTTCACGCGGCTGCCGACAGGATACTTTGCATCGACAACCTCCCACGGATTCTGCGTCTTCTGCTTCAGACCCAGCGATACGCGGCCCGACTCCTTGTCGAAATCCAGCACAACGACGTCTATCTTATCGCCGATAGCCAGGACTTCGCTGGGGTGAGAGACTCTGCCCCAGCTCATGTCTGTTATATGCAGAAGCCCGGTCATTCCCGCGCCAAGATCGACAAACGCGCCAAAGTCGGTTATATTCCTCACTATGCCGCTTACGATCGCCCCTTTCTGCAGCGCGTCGAAGACCTTCTTCTTGTCCTCGTCCTTTTGCGCTTGCAGCACATCTTTGCGCGATACTACTATATTCTTTCTTGGCTTATTTATCTTTACTATCTTGAAGGGAAAGGTCTGACCTATCAGCTGGTTCAAATTACCGAAGCCTTTCAATGCCGCGAGACTCGCCGGCAGGAACGCCTCCACTCCGATGTTGACCATGAAACCGCCCTTGACCTTCTTGGAAACCTTGCCGTCAACCATATCCCCTTCGCCATACCGCGAAATGACCATCTCCCAGCCTACGGCACGCTCCGCCTTCTGCTTGGATAGCACGACCATCCCGTTCTCGTCCTCTTTCGACTCCAGATAGACATCGACCTCGTCGCCTATCTTTATCGCATCGGGATCCCCAAACTCCGAAATAGCGACCGCCCCTTCCGATTTGTAGCCGATATCGACGATGACATCCTTCGGATTTATCGCAATGATCTTACCCTTGACGATCTGCCCATCCTTGATATCAACTATGCTCGCCTGATACAGTTCGGCAAAGCTGGACTTCTTACCCCCTTCCGATTCTTCTTTTTCCACCTCTTCTATATTATTTTTCTCTTCGACCATTAATTAAACAACCCCTTTCTTATGCCTACAGGCATTCACCTGCATAAGGAACCTCTCTTAGCTAAGAGTTGGGCTTATGCGAGGCTTCTTTTTTGATTTTTGTTCTTACTCTGTCTGCTACTTTTTTAACTATCCAATCAGGCGTTGACGCGCCGCTGGTTATTCCTACCGACCGGATCTTTTTAAGCCAGCTATCTTCGATCTCGTCTTCCGTCTCGATCAGGTATGCGGCGCCGGAACGCTTCTTACACACATCGAGGAGTCTCTTTGTATTAGCGCTGTTCCTGCCTCCCACTACCAGCATCAGATCGACCTGCCTCGAGAGCTTCTTTGCCTGCGCCTGCCGCGACTCCGCATCTTCGCAGATAGTATCGAAGACCTTGAGCTCTTTCGGATCTTTAGCCGATATCTCTTTCACTACGTTTGCGAAGTTCTCTTTCGACTGTGTCGTCTGGGCTATTATGCTTACCCTGTCGTTTCCATCCAGTTTCAAAGACCCGGCCTCACGCTTATCTTTGACAACGAACACCCTCCCGGCGGCAAAATCGACCAGGGCCCTGACCTCAGGGTGGGCGCTGTCACCGACGATCACAACCGTATATCCTTCGCCGGCCAGGCGCTTTGCTATCTTTTGCGCGTTCAACACGAACGGGCAGGTCGTATCTATTATGTCTATCCCCCTCTTCACGATAGACGCTCTTATTTTCGGGCTAAGCCCGTGAGAGGATATTACCAACACCCCCTTCTTCAGTTCATTTATATCCTTTATTACTTTAAGGCCTCTTCTTGAAAGACTTTCAACAACCTGCTTATTGTGTATGATCGAACCCAGCGAATGTATCTTTTTTTTCTCTGACAAAGCTTCTTCGGCCATCCGGACCGCGCGCTTTACGCCGAAACAAAATCCTGTCTTCTTAGCCAGCCTTACCGACATGCTCATCTCTCAGGGCGGCGATATGCTCCATTATCTCGTCGCTTATTCTTTGATAAGCCTCCTTGCCCTTGAGGCCGTTGTTCAGGTCGAAGACTATAGGCTTCCCTATATAGACCGCCACCGGATGGCGCTTCAATGTCTTAAGGCTGCCGGGCAACGCTTCCAGAGAACCGTCGATGTAAACCGGTATGACCGGCACACCAGCTTTTGCAACGATAAAACCGACGCCGGGCTTGGCGCGCCTGAGGTTTTTGTCCCTGGAACGCGTTCCTTCCGGAAAGATGACCAGCGGTTTCTCGTCCTTCAGTATCCTGAGCGCCTGCTTAAGCGCGCCGAGATCACCGCTATCCCTTTTGACCGGGAACGCGTGTACCTGCCTCATCGCCCATCCAAAGAGCGGCTTCCAAAAAAGATTTTCCCGGGCCATATAATTAAGGCTCCGGTAAAGAGACGTCCCAAGCAATATAGGATCGAAATAGCTTGAGTGGTTCGACGCGAATACGAAGGCGCCCTTTTTAGGGACATTTTCGCGCCCGACCGCCTTGAAGCCAAGGTACGTCTTAAAAAATATAAAAAATGATGACCATCCGATGAAGTACCACATAATGTTAAAGTTTGATATAACTCAATAGTTTGGCCACTACTTCAGGAATAGTCAGCCTGGTGGTATCTATAAATATGGCGTCGGGCGCCTTCTTAAGCGCGCCTACCGACCTTGCCATGTCCGACTCGTCTCTTGCAACTACATCTTTTTTGATATCTTCAAGGGCAACGGGTTGTCCCGTCTCAACTAATTCTTTGTGCCTTCGTTTTGCGCGCTCATCCGGATCGGCGTCGAGGTAAAACTTATAGTCGGCATCCGGGAAGACCACCGTTCCTATATCCCGCCCTTCCAGGACCGCGCCGCGTCTTTCGCCTATCGAGCGCTGAAGCCTCACCATCTCATGCCTGACTCCCGGAACCCACGCAATATATTTAACATTGTTCGTAAGCTCCGGTGTCCGTATCAGGCCCGCGACGTCTTCCCCGTCTAAATAGACCTTCAATGCGCCGGAAGATCCATTCAGGTCTATCTCTGTGGCATGGGCCAGCTTTACAAGGGCGGCTTCGTCATTCAAATCCAGGTTGTTTCTCATGGCCTTGAGCGTCAATGCCCTGTACATCGCACCCGTATCTATATAAAGAACCCCCAGCGATCCGGCAACAAGTTTG
>JAQURV010000154.1 GCA_029004355.1 Candidatus Omnitrophota bacterium | reverse complement strand
CGGCATTGCCGGACCGTGCATCTTCTTCTGCGCGCCTATAATCGCCACTTACGTGGCTGCCAGCCAAAAAAGCCTGCCTCAAGGGTTGGCGCGTATAGCCCTTTTTTTAACAGGGCGTATTGTCGCTTACGCCGTATTAGGATATTTGGCCGGGTTGTCGGGCGAGCTTTTACGGAGCGTCATAAATTCCCGCTACACGCCGTATTTCAGGTATGCGGGCGGGTTGATCAGCATTCTTCTCGGATTGATCGTGTTGCTCGGGAAAGAGAAGACGGGCGTAGATTGTAATAAGAATGCCGGGACGGCGCGTTCTTCCGCGGGCTTTCTTATATTCGGGTTTCTAATAGGATGCGCACCCTGCGCGCCGCTTATCGCCCTGGTCTCAGAGATCGTCCTCATATCAAAGAATGCGTTTCAGGGAGCGTCTTACGCCGCGGTATTCGGAGCGGGTACGTTTTTATCGGGCCTTATAGCTGCCGCCTCGATGGCCGGTATCATAGGACTTATCCCTTCAAGGTTTCTTAAATCCGACAAGGCCAGGACGGTCTTTAAGGTCATCTGCGCACTCTTGCTCATATTATTGGGACTGGCGTTTTTATGGTAGCCGCTTCGATTATAATTATCGGCGTTACGGCGATGGCCTCGCAGATCGTATTTATGCGCGAGCTGCTCGTTGTATTCTACGGCAACGAGCTTTCGCTGGGGTTCATCTTGGCGAGCTGGCTCCTGGGAGGCGCGGTAGGCAGCGCGCTTTTGGGGAGGCGCGCGGACAGGATATCGAATAAAGTTACGGTTTTCGGTTTGCTGCAAATATGCGCGGGGATATTGCTGCCTGTAGAGATAGTCGCCATACGCGCTATTAAGGGCGCGCTGCATATCGCTCCGGGCCAGATCATGCCGCTATTCCCGATGATCGTATCGAGCCTTGCGATCCTTGTCCCGATATGCGCCATCCTGGGTTTTTTGTTTTCGCTCGGATCCCGCATCTATAGATCGGCAGGCAATGTATATGTCCTGGAGGGGGCGGGCGCCGTAATAGGCGGCGGCCTGGCCGGCTGCATCCTTATTAAAATACTTAACCCCGTTTTCATGATGGCGATCCTGGCCGCTTTAAATGTCGCGGCTTCTTTAGCGCTCCTCTACTTCGCCGGCGAGAAAAAATTCAAAAAAATCTCGGTTGGTATTGCGGCCGCTATAGTTATAATGCTGGCCGCTCTTTTTTTCTTCAAGGGTTGGGACACCCTGGAAGCAGATTCTCTCAAAAATGAATGGAACGGCTACGACCTTATAGCGTCGAAGAATTCAGTATACGGTAATATCGTACTGACGAAGAGTCTGGAGCAGTTTTCATTCTTTGACAATGGGCTCCACCTCTATTCGATCCCGGATCCGGAGAGGGCGGAGGGGAGCGTACATTTTGCGCTTCTGGAGCATCCTGACCCGAAGAGGGTCCTCCTGATAGGCGGCGGAGCAGGCGGCTCTATCGGGGAAGTGCTTAAATATCCGGTAGACAGGGTCGATTACGTCGAACTCGACCCGCTTCTTATAGAGATGACGGCGGATTATATCCCGGAGGAATATTCCTCGTTCCTTCTTGATGAACGGGTCGGTATTAAAAATACCGACGGAAGATTTTTTATCAAGCGGGCTCCAGACAAGTACGACTGCATAATAATCAACGTAGGGGATCCGTATACGGCACAGATCAACCGGTATTATACGGATGAATTCTTCAAAGAAGCGAAGCGGGTGCTCAGGCCCGGGGGGCTTATATCGTTCGGGGCGACATCCTCGGAAAACTATATCAATAAGGAGCTGGGCGAATTTTTACGCTCGATCTACGCCACGGTAAGGAGAAATTTTAAAGATGTCTTTGTCATTCCGGGCGAGACGGCCTATTTCCTGGCAACGGATGCGCCCGGGTTATTGACCTATGACTATACGGTGCTGATGAACAGGGCGCGGGCCAGGGGCATCGGATTAAAGTACGTCAGGGAGTATTACCTCTCTTCGCGGATGTCGCCGCAGAGGATAGAGGATATGGGAAAAATTATGTTATCCACCGCCGCGGCGGAGGTCAACTACGACTTCCGGCCGATATCTTATTATTATAATACGGCATTCTGGACGACGAGGTTCAGGGATTCGCTCTTTACAAAGATCATAGATGCCACCAATAAAAAGGCGGTATGGCTGGCGATCCTCATCGCTTACTGCCTCATCGCGTTCGCCGGCATGATCTTAAAATTTCGCAAAGGATCCTTTGGCAGGCTTGCGCTCCTATCTCTGGCCGGGGGAGGCTTTACAAGCATGGCCGTCCAGATAGTGCTTCTGCTCGCGTTCCAGATAATCTACGGGTACCTGTTCTATAAATTGGCCGTGAACCTTACCAGTTTTATGCTGGGCCTGGTCGTCGGCGGCTGGTACGGCACAAGGCTCGCCTCGAAAGCGAAAGAGTTGCTCCCGGCCTTACTGGCGGTCCAGTGCGCCTTTGCGGTCTATCCGCTCGTCCTTCCCGTCGTGTTCGGATGGCTTAATACTTCAGGGTCGCTTGCCGTATCCTGGGCAGGGCAGAACGTTATATTCACCCTGCTGCCGTTCCTGGCAGGGTTTATCGGCGGATTTCAATTCCCGGTTGCAAACAAGATCTATGCAAGGGAAGAAAAGAATATGGGAGCGGCTGCGGGGTTGACTTATGGGGTGGATCTTATAGGTTCTTCTTTAGGAGCGTTGTC
This sequence comes from Candidatus Omnitrophota bacterium, assembly GCA_029004355.1. Lineage (GTDB taxonomy): Bacteria > Omnitrophota > Gorgyraeia > 2-01-FULL-45-10 > 2-01-FULL-45-10 > FEN-1322. Next base: position 1,068 of record JAQURV010000154.1, on the reverse strand, counting down.
TATAGGAGCTTTTTTAATTCCGGTCCTGGGCATACCCGGATCATGCCTTGCTGTGTCCGTGTTAAATTTTATTATTTTAATGGTGCTGCGATGGTAAAGACAGTATTGATAATAGATGACGAAGTAGATTTTGCAAATACCATAAAGATGAGGCTTGAGGCGAGCGGTTATCGCGTAATCTGCGCGCAGGAAGGGAAGTCCGGGCTGGAACTGGCCAGGAAGGAGAACCCTGACGTCATATTGCTCGATCTGATCATGGCTGAGATGAACGGGTTTTTAGTGCTGTCGAAATTGAAGAAAGATCCCTACACGGCGGCTATCCCGGTCATAATCCTTACTGCCAAAGTGGATAGCGAGTACGCTTTAGATGCAGAGAACCTGGGGGCGGATGCCTATCTGTCAAAGCCGGTAAAGATAGCGGACCTCGAAGCGACCTTGAGGAAATTTCTTTATCCGCCGTACCATGAATAGTTTTTGTTGGAGACGGTGTACGGCGAGATAACCTCGCCGAAGAATACTACTTGTGAATAACCAAGAGTACGAAGGCGGGTTAAAGGGCTTTTTTGACTTTGCCGGCCTTGAGGCACTTCACGCAAACGCGGATCCTCTTGGGGGTGCCGTCTATGATGGCCTTGACGTTCTTCAGGTTAGGCAGAAATCTGCGCGGATTTATGCCGGTTATCTTCTGGCCGACGCCGCCTTTTTTCTTGGCAAGGCCCCGGCGGACTATAGTCCTGCCGGCAACCGGCTTCTTACCGCAGATAAAACATATTTTTGACATTTTTAGTTGCTCCGTTTTAGAAGTGCTATAGTAACATAGGTCGCCAAGGGATGCAAGGGAAAAATAAGGTGAGGTAAAATTTTTCGTATTCAGTCCGGCGGTAACTTTTGGTACGCCGCCAGGTGCGGACGTCCCGCCACCTGTTATATTCCAGGCGGGACTCGGTAAAATTTCGATGGCCGCTCAACCTGGCAGATCTTAAAGCCCTTGACCAGTTTTCGCGTCCTTACTAGACCGCCATAAGGTATCGAAATTTTAAACGCCGCTTTAAGGCGGCGCACAAAAAG
>JAQURV010000153.1 GCA_029004355.1 Candidatus Omnitrophota bacterium | reverse complement strand
TGCGGCCGCACGCTTACCCATTGTTCGAATATCGCCCATCTGAGTTTGGCTATCGCAACCTCTTGTTCGGTCAGCCCCATCTTATTGGTTTTGGTCGCCTCTACCGTGCTAAGGTTGCCCTTGCCTTTATAACCAGAGATCGGTTTAGCGGTCCCCGTAAGCATATTATATCTCGAAGGTATCTTTATGCCTCCGATCTCGTAATAGACCGTCCGAACGATCACGAATTTGTAGAGAAGAAATACCGCGCCCGCAGTCAGTAAAAGCACAACAGCCATCTGAAGTTTGCCTTTCACTATAAACCCCCTTATTTTTCGACCTTTCCTTCAACGTCGATAACATTATCATCTTTTGGAGCCCTGTAAGGCCCGCACCGGAACGCGTCCGTGCGTATCGTTACTTTAGGCGTTAAGAGGAGATTCAGGATCGAGCTTATGATGCTGAATAGTAACGCTGCCCAGAAGGCGCTCCAGAAATCGATGACTTCGAAACCTTTGACGAATTTTGAAGCGAGGTAAAATATGAACGCGTTGATCATAAGCGTAAAGAATCCCAGCGTCAGTATCGTGAACGGAAGCGTGAAGAGGATTATGAAAGGTCTCACGAACGCGTTCAAAAGCCCCAGGATGAGTGCCGCTACGACTATAGCGCCCCAGCTGTCGGCTTTTACGCCCGCGACGATGTGGATGATCATGAAAAGGGCGAAGATGTTGACGACCCACTTGATTATAAAGTTACGCATAGAACACCTTCATTTATTAATGTCAAATGTCAAAATCCAAATACTACAAATAATACCAAGTTAGGTAAGGTTGGGATTTGGTATTTTGAATTTATTTTGTAGTATTTGTAGTATTGGTAATATTTGATATTTATTTGTCATTTGTCATTATGCCGCTACTCCCCTATTATTTTTACCAGTACTCTTTTCTTACGCTGGCCGTCGAACTCACCGTAAAAGATCTGTTCCCATGGCCCGAAGTCGAGCGATCCCTCGGTGATGGCTACGACAACTTCACGCCCCATTATGGTCCTCTTTAAGTGGGCGTCGCCGTTGTCCTCCCCTGTCAGGTTATGTTCGTACCGGCCTTTACCGTAAGGGGCGAGCCTCTCCACCCATTCGAGGAAATCTTTATGCAGTCCTCTTTCGTTATCGTTTATAAAGACCGACGCGGTGATGTGCATCGCGTTGACCAGGCACAGCCCTTCTTTGATGCCGCTCTTATCGATGGCTTCTTCGACTTGAGGCGTGATGTTCACGATCTCATAACGGTTCTTCGTGTTCATCCAGATATATTCCGTAAGCGTCTTCATAAGCTATCGATCAATTTTATCATCTTCTCGTAGCTATTTACAAGCGATATCTGGTGGCGCGTCTCGGCGGCGTTCGGGAACCCGCGCAGATACCACAGGGCCATTTTACGCATAAAGCCGACCCGGCCCGGCGAGCGGGTATCTTTATACTTGTCAATATAGGCCAGGTGTTTCTTCAGTACCTTTTTTTTATTTTCGAGGGTGACGGCTTCCGGCCGGACGCCCGTTTTGAAGTACCTGTCTATATCGTCGAATATCCACGGGTTGCCTAGAGCGCCCCGCGCTACCAGCACGCCGTCGCAGGAAGTCTCCTTAAGCATCTTCTCCGCGAGTATAGCGTCGAAGACGTTGCCGGATCCGAAGACCGGGACGCGGACAGCGTCTTTTATGGCCCGTATGGAATCATAATCGATCCCGCCGGAATACATCTGAGACCTGGTCCGTCCATGGACGAATATGGCGGCCGCGCCGCTCGACTCGAGCCTCTTTGCCAGCTCCGCCGCTTCTTTCGGGTCGTTCTTTTCGTAGCCGGCCCTCAACTTGACCGTAACTGGAACGGGTAGTTTTACGGCGAGCGTCTTTATGATAGCGCATAACCGCTTCGGGTCATTTAAGAGATAGGCGCCGGCGTGTTTCTTTATGACTTTCTTGACGGGGCATGCCGCGTTTATGTCTAAAAACGGCGTTTCGGCTATTTCCAGCATCTTCCGCGCGGCCGAAAGCATATCGTCGGGGTCCGTACCGAGGAGCTGGAGCGCGATCGGTTTATCGCGCTCGGTGGTCTTTAACTCTTTCAATAATCTTTTGCGGGAACCGTATGTTACGGAATTACAATCGATCATTTCGAAGAAGCAGAAGCGCGCCCCATGTTCGCGGGCTATCAGTCTGAAAGCGAGGTCGGCGCATCCTGCCATCGGGGCCAAAAGGACATTGGAGGGGACTTTGTAGGAGCCTATCTTAAGCATTATCTGTAGTTCACAAAACTGAGCGCAAGCGGAAAGTCTATCTTTCTCAAATGCGCTATGACCGCCTGAAGGTCGTCTTTCTTCGGCGAGGATACGCGTATCTTCTCGCCCTCGATCTGCGTCTGGGCCTTAAGGCCGAGGTCCTTGATGATCTTTGTCAGTTCTTTGGCGCGTTCTTTCGATATCCCGCTCGCGAGTTCGACCGTCTGCTGCAGGTTGCCGCCGAAAACCTTTTCGGGCTCCTTGAAAGTAAGGGACTTTAAGGATATGCCCCTCTTCACCATCTTTGCGGCAAGCATATCCGCCAGGGACTTCATCTTAAAGTCGTCTACGGAGACGAGGGTTATCTTCTTCTCGGTACGGTTATAATCGATCGACGAATTGGTGTTCTTGAAGTCGAACCTCTGCGCAAGCTCTTTTCTGGCCTGGTTGACGGCGTTGTCGGCTTCCTGCAGGTCGACCTCGGAAACTATATCGAATGAAAAAGTATCTTTTCCCATAAGGTTATTATACTTTATTCCCGGTCATATGTCGAATAATAATAAGGCGTATACGCCCGGAACTCAGCCGCGCACGTGTCGACGAGTTTAAAATCCGGCGATACCTTCATATCTTTGCGTAACGAGGATATCTCTTCCTCTTTCTTGTTCGTAAGCGTAGACAACTGGGCGTCGCTGAAGCCGTATTGCTTCGCCTTTAATAAGAGTTTATCGGTCAGGTTGCCGGAAGAAGCGATCTCTTTTTCGAGATCGATCAGCTCTTTTATATTATATAAAAACCACCTGTCTATCTTTGTCAGCTCGTAAATTTTATCTATATCGATATTCGCGCGTAAGGCATCGCCTATATAGAATATGCGGTCCGCGTTCGGTATGCGCAATTTCTTGTAGATCAGTTCCAGCGTATCCGTATCCGGCGCCGCGGCCTTCGCAGCATCTTTAAACAGGATGCTTTCTAATCCGGTTTTTTTTATCTCGAGGGACCTTAAACCTTTCTGGAGGGCCTCCTTGAACGTCCGGCCTATCGACATGGCCTCGCCGACCGACTTCATCGCGATGGTCAGCGCGGGATCCGCCGACGGGAATTTCTCGAAAGTGAACCTCGGTATCTTGACGACGCAGTAATCTATCGAAGGTTCGAAGCACGCGGGCGTCTCTTTGGTGATATCGTTGGGTATCTCATCCAGCGTATAACCTACGGCGAGCTTGGCGGCTATCTTGGCTATAGGGAATCCCGTGGCTTTCGAGGCAAGCGCCGAGCTTCGCGACACCCGGGGATTCATCTCTATTATCACCATGCGGCCGGTGCCCGGATGGACGGCGAACTGGACATTGGATCCTCCCGTCTCGACGCCGATCTCTCTTATGCATGCGATGGCGGCGTTCCTCATCAGCTGGTACTCCCTGTCCGTCAATGTCTGGATGGGCGCGACGGTGATGCTGTCCCCGGTGTGGACGCCCATCGGATCGAAGTTTTCTATCGAACAGATTATGACAACGTTATCTTTCACATCGCGCATTACCTCGAGCTCGAAT
>JAQURV010000152.1 GCA_029004355.1 Candidatus Omnitrophota bacterium | reverse complement strand
CCAACGAAAACGGCAGCCTGATGGTAGCTCTCGGTATGCGTACTGAAAAAGGTTTCGGCAATAGGGAAATATCCGGCAAGAGGTTCGTAGAAGTGGAGATTGACGGAAAGATGAGATTATTGGCGGCTACTCCGGAACTGGAGAGATTGAACAGCCATGCCATCGCCTCCGGTCTTGGGCTGTTAGCATTGGCAAGGCTTGACGCATCTAAGGTAGGGGAGATCTTCCATGTTGGGAATAAAGATATCGGAGTGACCGACTCGCTCAGGGATGCCGCCAGGACTGAAATGAAGAGGGTCATCAATGAAGAGAGTCTTATAAGGATAGCGTGTACAAATGCCGGCGAGAGAATAGATATAGAGGCCGGAGACACGGTAGTAAATATCGAAGTTACGGACGGCCTACGGACCAGCGCGAAGGCGACTGTAGAGATGCGTATCCGGTTGGGCGACAAGGGCATCGTTAGCCCATATTTGAGCGCGCTCGATGCGATGATAGAAGGCCGTTTCGCAAGAGAACTGAGTTCGCCGGATGCAATGGTACGCCAGGGCGCGATGGATTCAATTATTAAAGAGATGGCGCAGGCAAGAACGGAGTTGGGATTGAACCTGCCTAGGGATATCAGGCAGGCGATCGACGATGTCATAAGAAGAGATAACCCCAGCCTCTTTGACCGCAACGGGAACTTTACCGGGGCAAAAGGCGAGTTGCAGCTGCTCAGATACGCGTTTATTTACGGTATTGACTCGGCAAAGGCCCGTGCGTTAGTGGCCGCCATTGCGGAGAAGGGCGCGATCATCAGGACCCATATCGGTCTGACTTCGCAGGAATCGGCCGACAAGGGTAACGAAGGCGTCAGGGCGACTACCTTAGACACCGCGCCGCCGGAAGCCAAAGAGATCTGCAGGATTATCAATGATTTCTTAGAAACGATAGAGTCAAATCGAGACGCGAAAAAGAAAGCGGATACTAAGAGCACCTCAACGGATCGTGAATTTAAGATCGCCCATGAACAGGCCAAGCAGCTGTGCGATATTTTAAGTTCGCCGAACCTATTGATAAAGATGCTAACAGGCGGCGGCAAGACGACAGTTATAGGACCTGCGTTCTCCGCGTTAGCGCTTGCGCTATACAAAAAAGGCGACAATCCGTTAATAGAACGCGTCGTCAGCATCACTATGAATAAGCCCAGATCAGCGGATGCGTTCGATGAGACATGTATAGCATTGGGAGCCCCGATACAAACCAAGCCCATCGGCAGTACGTCGTTCCGATATGCCGAAGTAGATATCGGTAATACGCATATCAAGATATTTGAGATGTACGGCGCGGACCTGAAGGCGGTAAAAGGTGATCCCGCCATGATGGCAGATCTTATAAAGGAGTTGAAAGGATCGGACATCTTAATGACGGATCTCTCTACGCTGAAAGAGATCAAGATGGATGTTGAGCATAAAGACGCCGTTGCGGCGGAGATAATGGATCTCATGACCTCCAAAGGGTGGGCCATATATGATGAAGCGCACACCCTCCCATTTGCCCCGCACCTGATAATGGGCGGTAACGAAAAGACCCTGCTCGACCTGGCGAGGGATGGCAAGGGTGGTGACAAGATGATAGCGAGCCTCGAGCACGTAGACCGATTTGTGGAGAAACTGTACACGGACTGGATCACTTCTGAAGGTAAGACGGATCAGAATACAGTAGCATTTAACAGGACGTTCTCGGAATTTATCCAGCACGTGCGAAGCACCATGATGGATAAGACTGCAGGCGGCAGGTTTGAGTTGTCGGCCAACCGTTTCAATGAGGAATTCTTACAATGGGCGCAGAAGGAAAACCTGGTAGCCAAAGGCATGAGCCTGGAGAATTTTGCGAAGTCTACCCTGGAAGAGCATTCCTTCCTGAGGGCGGCGCTCAAAGGTTTTGAAGATGCGCTCAATATGCCCCATGAAGGCGGGGATGGAGGCTTCGGCTGGGGCGTTGATGAAAAAGGCGAAGGCAGGATCTGCCCGATCAACGATGGGAAAGCCGATACGAACATGTTCTGGAGCGCCTGGAATGTAGCCGGGGCCAGGGACCTTATCGGCCGCAGGTATATGAATAAACTTGAGGAAGTCGGCGGCGCCAGGAAGGCGCTCGAACTGGTAAAGACGAGCGGCGACTCTATAGAAGTGACGGACCTCGATATACTGTCTCAATTTATGGCGCGCACGATGATGACCGCTACGCCCGAACTTTTGAAATACTACGGCGCCCTCCAATCGGTAAGAGAAGGTGACTTTGGGACCGCGTTTGGAAGATACCTGCCGCGCAGTCCGGCTAATCTGACCCCGGGATACCTCAACGTGCTTTTAAAGGGAGAGGCATGGACCGCCAGTCTCGATGTTCTGATGACAAGGGTTGGAAAAGAAAGCTCGGCCGGAGGTCACGTTACTATAGACAGGCTGTATGTTCTTGCCCAACAGGCGGGTGTGAATAGGGGCGACATGGTCGCCGCGGCGGTAACCAGGGCGGAGAGAGCCGGCGTCGAGACATGGGTGCAGGAAGCCGATAACTACTTCCAGCTCTACAAGGACGGCGCTAAGGTCGACGGTGAAAGGTATCAGATAGGCGCTACAGACGGAAAAGATTTTAAGAAAGTATTGAACGAAAGGATGTCTATCGAAGACAGCGCCGGGAGAACCTATAAAGGCATAGTATTATTGGACCAGAGTGGATGTACAGGTCTGAACCTTGAATCCGCGATATTTATACCTCTCAAAGTGCGGACGGCCGGCAAGGCTATAAACCAGCTGGTTATAGACGGAAAGTTATCAAAAGATGTTTTAGATAATGGCGGAATAACACAGGCGATGGTAGATGCCGAAAGAGGTAGTGATGGAAAGCTCACGACGCTAGGTGAACTTTTTGAGACGTATCTCGGCTATAAGGAGAAGAGCGGTCCGACATGGATAGGTATATTCGACGAAAATTCTACGACTACTGTCGTTGACCAGACGATGGGAAGGGATAGGGGTATAGGCGCACAGGGTGCGTTTGGATTCCATAAGAAAGAGGCGTGGGTCATAGACAGCACAAAGACCGGAGTCGCGGAAGAGATGGCCGTAGATACCTTTATCGGCAGGATATATGCGACGCAAAAAGCGTTCCTGAAGATATCTTTAGTCAACAGTATAACGGACAATATGAAATCGGCGCTCGTCGATAGATTGGCGATGCTCGGCAAGATAGCGTCGACTCCCGAAGAGAGGGCGGTCGTTGAAAAGATAAGGACGCGTTTCCAGTCTCGCTCGGGCGTGGATGACAGGTTAAATACTACAGATGCCAGAGGCGCGCTCCCTGAGATAAAAGAAGCTGTGGAGAGGAGCCTTGCCGGGGTCATGGGGAACTTCATAGAGGCTATAAGAACGCATAGGGGAGAGCTCAAGGGCGATATGAGACGGATCGCCGAATTCTACGTGAGCGAAGATATGAAACAGTTGAGCCTCGATCCCAGGACGGGACAGCTTGAGCTGAGACTCAATCTCGAAGGGGATGTGGCGACCGAAGAAGCCGCGATCGCCGGTATCATTATGCCGCTATCGAGACTTACGCCCGCAGAACTTATCAGGACTATAAGCAAAACATTCGCCGAGAATGGGATAATGAAAGAGACGGTGGCGACGTTCGGTGAATCGGCAAAGAGAGAGGCCAGGCTCGGCCGGGCTGAAAAGGGAGTCGAAGATGTGGCGCCCGGTTCCGGTGTAGCAAGCAGAGATGTGGAGGCCAAACTCACAGAGTGCGATAAAGCCGGGAGCAGCAGGGAACGGGCGACTACATGGGCAAACTTTGTCCTTGGCGCGTTGACAGGCGCGCGTGCGGCCGCAACGAACGATGAG
>JAQURV010000151.1 GCA_029004355.1 Candidatus Omnitrophota bacterium | reverse complement strand
CTGCTGTATGACGGCATTATACTTGCCGGCCAATTCCTGCTCTTTTAACTCTATCCTCTTCTTCGTCTCGCTGGCAAAGATCTTCGACACCGCTTCCGCTATTTCCTGGCTGTGCTGTTCGGGCCCTATCGCTTTTTTTATCGTATCGAGTATGGCCGCTTTTATGCTTTCGTCGGCGAGGACTTTGTCTGTCGAAGAAATACCATGGCGCAGTTTCTCCGCGCTGTATACGTCGGACTGGAACTGCACCCGCAGGAGGTAGTTCGAGAGTACCACAACGACCCCTACGAGGGCCACCGCCCCTACAAATACTATTACAATAAACGACATTCGTTCAGCCTCCTAAAGCGACGCATAGGATAAAGCTTAACACAAAAAAATCACATGTGCAAGTCGCGGCCCATCATCTCCTCGCACCGCTTGAGGTTGCGGGCGGCCTCGTCGTAGAAAGGGTATATCACGAGCGCCCTTTTAAAATAGCGCCGCGCGCCGGCCAAGTCCCCGTTCATCGCCAGCATGGTGCCGATATTATTCGCCGCCCGGAAATATTCCGGGTCCTTCTTGAGGGCCTTACGATACGCGCTCTCGGCCCTCTTCCTGTCCTTCATGTTAAGATAGATGTCCCCCAGCGCCTTGTAACCTTCCGCGTCGGATGGATAGAGCCGGATATATTCTTTTATTTCGGAAAGCGCTTTTTGCGGTTCCGTTCTTTTCAGATAGACTTCGGCCAGGCTGAGATGGGTCCGCGAATATTCTTTCGATCCGACGCCGAGGATGTCTATGTTAACGATGCCGCAGGCGATGAGCAGTATACAGACGGCGTAGAAGACGCCTTTCCGGTCCGCCGACGTTATCTTTCTCCAGATATCGTCAAGCGCAAAGGCGGCGAATATTAAAAGAAGGGCGACGAGAAAGAGCCTGTGGCGCGAACTTGTCAGGAAAGGAAGCAGCGTCAGGAACGTTCCTGCCAGGAAAATATAATGAAGGGCGAGCTCCCGGCGCTTCTTCCACATGAGGACCGCGCCGCCGAGCCCCAGCGGCCCGACGAGCCAGAACCCGGGCAGGCTGAATATGAGCGGTGAAAAATTCCTGTTATAAAGGATGGCTTTGTCCGCGCAGATCTCGAACCTTGAGAGGATCAATAAAATATTTTCGCCTATATGCTTGAGGAAGAGGAGCGGCTCCTGCGAGATTATCAATATCACCTGCTGGATCCAATATCTGCTAAGCGAGTTCTCGCTTAACATATTGGCGCGGATAGGCTCAAGCATCCACTTGTCCCAGGTGAGTCCCGCCCGCACATTGTATATCGTATCGATGTGCGGGTTAAGTCCCAGGAAGAGGCCGAGCCCGGAGTGCCCCTGCAGTAAGACAAACTCCCCGCTTATCAGATAATGGCGCAAAGCTATCGGCGCTATGATAACGGCCATCCCGGATATTAAAATAAGCGCGTTCTTTAAAAACGCTTTCCGGCGCGATATCATGAATATCCATACGAGGACAAACGGGACGAGCGCCGTTATATTGGGCCTCGTGGCGGCCGAGATGCCGATAGATAAGCCGGCCAGGAATATCACCCCGGGACGCTTGTCGCTCCGGGCCCTCCACAATAATAAAAAGACTATCAGGTTAAGGAAGATCGCGAGCGTCTCCGTCACCAATTCGCCGGACCAGAAGATGAACGGCCAGTAGACGGCCGCGATCACGCCCGCTATGATCCCGGCCCTCTTCCCGCACGACTTCCACGAAATATGCGCCATCAAAACACATGACAGCGACGATATCACGCCGCCGAAGAGGCGCGCGATGTAATAATCGCAGCCGAATATCTTATACAGGCCGGCCAGAAGATACGGATATAGCGGGCCATGGTAGGGTATCGCGCTCCATAATAATTTTCCGGAGAGTATCTCTTTGGCCCACCTGTTGTATTCAAATTCGTCTATGATGAAAAAATTGAAGAAAGGGCTCTGCACGATCTGATTAAGATAGATGAGCCTCAGGGCGAATGCCAGGAAAAATATGATAATATATGGGCGGCGTATATTTGTCATAGAAAGAGAATGTGCTATACTTATCCTATAATGAAAGATCTTATATGTAAACAAAATATAATTTTGGCCATCCGTATTTATATGTTATACTAATGGCATGCAGAGAATTCACAAGATCCTGCTCCCCTTTTTGTGCCTGGCCTTCCTGGCCGGCTGCGCGCAATCGATGACGCAGCGCGCCAATATGCTCGACGCCATGAACGGCAAGCTTCCCCAGCTGAATTACACCAGGACATATATCACAACGCTCTTCGGCTACCCTTCCTCGCAGACCGTGTCGGTCGCCGATGGCGTGACCACGGAGGTCTGGGTCTACAAGACGAGGCTGACCGACAGGGATCCAGTGATCACTATGCGCCGCGCCGGGAAAGAAAGGCGCATGACGATAACCATGGTTAACACTATCGTCACGGATGTCTCTTTCGAATAAAAAGGAGCATGTATGAACTTTACGGATATACTCGAACTGATGATAAAGCATAATGCGTCGGATTCTTTCATAGTGCCCGGCGGACCGTTGCGCGCCAGGATATATTCGGAAGTGCAGACCATAGACAACTATCCGTTCACTTTAAAAGACGTGGAAAAGTTCGTAACGGAAATAACCGACGCCGTGGAAAGAGAGATACTCAAGGATAGCAAGAACTGCGAGATAGGCATTAATCATAACGACCGCTGGAGGTTCCGCGTAGGTATATTTTACCAGAGGGATGTGCCTTCGATAGTCCTGAGGAAGATCGACCTCAACCTGATGAATTTCGAGGAATTGAACCTGCCGGGCGCCGCCCTGCGGAAATTGTGCCAGGAACGCCGCGGCCTTGTCCTGCTAACGGGGCTGACCGGGAGCGGCAAATCCACTGCCATCGCCGCCATGATCGAACACATCAACCAGAATTTCGGCAGGCATATAATGACGATAGAGGAGCCGATAGAGTTCACATTTACCGATAAGAAATCCGTAATAAACCAGAGGGAGATCAATAGGGACGTCCGTTCCTACCAGAAGGCCCTGAAAGAGACGGCGATGCATTCACCCGACGTCCTTTATATAGGCAATATCAGGGACCGCGAAACATGCTACGCCGCCTTAAGCGCCGCCGAGACCGGGGTGCTCGTCTTCTCGACGATCCATACCATCAACGCCCCGTCCGCGATCGAACGCATAATAAACTTCTTTCCGCCCGAACAGCATAACCTCATATTTAACCAGTTATCATTCTTCCTTAAGGCCGTCGTAAGCCTGCGGCTCCTCCCGCGCGCCGACGCCGAGGGGCTTATACCGGCCTATGAGATAATGACCCTTTCCCCCACCGTTTCGGGCCTCATCAAAGAACATAAGATATGGGACATACCTCAGTATATGGAATCCGGCGATATATACGATATGCTGACCTTCAACCAGTGCCTCTGGAGCCTCATACAGAAGAAAAAGATAACGACCGATACCGCATTACAATATTCGGATGAAAAAGGCAACCTGTCGTTGATAATGAAGAAAGAAAGCTATTCAAATCTATAAGGGGGAAAGAGATGTCGACTACTGACTACGCGGGAAAAGAGAAGAGAGAGTTCTTCAGGTACAGGCATGTGGGACAGGCTAATTTCAAAGAGGTGTCAAAAGACAGCTCCGCCCTCTCCGAAGTCGCCCAGGCCATCACAAAGAATTTGAGCGCCTCCGGCATGCTCTTCACCAGCCAGTATCCGCCGCGCCTGTCGAGCATGATCGTCCTCGAGATCGATTACAGAACGACCAGGCTCTGCGAAGAGATCGAGGAGCGTGTTCTCATATTGAACAATAAGCTTCTATCCAAGGTGGTGCGTATAGAGGATAACGATAACGGCTCCTTCGATATCGGCATCGCCTTCGTAAAAAAATCGGAGAACCT
>JAQURV010000150.1 GCA_029004355.1 Candidatus Omnitrophota bacterium | reverse complement strand
CCAAATACTGCAAATAATACCAAGGCAGGTAAGGCCGGGGTTTGGGGTTTTGAGTTTTGGATTTATTTTGTACTATTTGTAGTATTGGTAATATTTGATATTTATTTGTCATTTGAGCTTTGATATTTGTCATTATACTACAGTCCCCGTGCTAATGTAAGGCACCTTACCTCGGCGGCAGCGGACGCTTTTAAGACCTTCGCGCACTCGCTTAATGTGGTGCCGGTCGTCATGACGTCGTCTACCAGGAGTATCTTCACCGCATCGAGCGTTATGCCGCTCTTTACGCGGAACGCGCCCATAAGGTTAAAGAGACGCTCATCTCTGGAGAGTTCATTTTGCCGCCGCGTCGGGATCACCTTATCCAGGACTTGTGAAACGGGTATCCCGAATTCTTTCGCGATGGCTGAAGCAAGTATCTCCGATTGATTAAAAGATCTTTGCCTTGAACCTTTTTTGCGCATAGGCACAAACGTAAGAAGGCCTATGCCGTCGATGATCTCGGGGTTGTCCCTGACAAATCCCGTCATCTGCCCGGCCAGGGTGCCGGACAGGGCAAGCTTCCCGCCATACTTGAAGAGATGGATAACTTCTTTTAAAACGCCTTCATAAAGACATGCCGACCATGCCCTGTCAAACGCCAAATCCTGTTTTTCGCATTCCGCGCACAATTTTTCATCTTCTTTCACGGGTCGGCCGCATACTATGCAAAACGGTTTCGCATTTTGCTTTATGCGGCTCTCGCATGATAGACAAAGGCCGCCGGTATCCATGGCGTCGAGCGGGACCCCGCAGGCCGCGCAGTGCAGGGGGTAGATCAGGTTGACGAAATTTTTTGCGATAAGCGTCATCGTTTGATTCATAGGCCCATATAATAGCATGTCAAAACATGCCTTGTCAATTGACTGGCAAAAACCCTTGCTTTCTTCGCCGCGCAGTATTAAAATACTTTAACAAAAAAGAGAGAGCATATGGCGAAGGGTGGACAGGGAGATATCCCGAGAAATAATTGGAAGAAGGCGGGGAATAAAAGGCGCGCCGGTATTCTTGCGCCGTTATTCTCAATATATTCCGGTAATAGCGCGGGCCTGGGAGATTTCGGGGATCTGCATATTCTTTCCGATTGGTGTGAAAAGACGGGCCTATCCATTCTCCAGCTGCTTCCCATGAACGAAGTCGGCCCGGTCTTCTGTCCTTATGACGCGGTAAGTTCTTTTGCCCTCGAACCCATGTACATCTCGCTCGATAGCCTGCCGGAAGCGTCCGATAAAGCCGTTAAATCGATGATCGCGGATATCAAAAAGAAATTTCCCGCCGGGAAGAAGCATGTCAACTATTGCATAAAAGAGGCTAAGCTTGCATTCCTGCGGCAGATATATTCTACCGTCGGCGCTTCCAGTGATCTGAAAGGGTTTAAAACGTTTGTTTCCGAAAACGCATACTGGATAGAAGATTTTGCTCTCTTCAAAGTCCTGAAGGCTTATCATGAAGGCAGGCCGTGGTATGAGTGGGCCGATCCTTACAAAGGCCGTGATCCCAAGAAGATGGAATCCTTCAGGAAAAGCCATAAAGATAAGATAGAGTTTGAAAAATGGCTGCAGTGGATAGCCTATTCTCAGTTCAAGTCGGCCAAGAAGCACGCCGCCTCGAAAGGCGTCCTCATCTGCGGCGACCTGCCTATACTTATATCGAGAGACAGCGCCGACGTATGGGCCAATACGGAATTTTTTAAACTTGAATTTTCTGCAGGGGCGCCGCCGGACATGTATTGCGCCAAAGGACAGAGGTGGGGCATGCCTACCTATGATTGGGAAATGATAGCCGGCGACGGTTACAGGTATATTAAGGAGAAACTGAAATACGCGGAAAATTTTTATGACATGATAAGAGTAGACCATGTCGTAGGGCTCTTCCGCATATGGAGCATACCTTGCAATGAGCCCGCGGAGAATGAAGGATTGAACGGATTCTTCGATCCTGCCGATGAGAACATATGGTGGGGTCATGGGCGGGACATCCTGGCGGTTATGCTCGATAGCACGTCGATGCTCTTTACCGCCGAGGATCTTGGCGTCATCCCTAAGGCTTGCCCCGATACGCTCGCGGAGTTTGCCATACCGGGCAACGATGTCCAAAGATGGGTCAAAGACTGGGCGGGAACGCATGATTTTATTAAACCAAAGGACTACAGGCTGCTTTCCGTGGCTATGCTCTCGACGCACGATACCACGAACTGGCCGGCATGGTGGGAAGACGAAGCCGGAACGGTCGACGAGACCCTCTTCATACGGCGCACGCAGGGCCGCGGAATAGATTATGAGAATGCGAAAGAGGAGTTGTTCGACGGGCGTCTTTCAAGGCATGGGAGGCTGAGGTGGCTTAAGAGCGTTATGTCCGCCGATATCCTTGCCGATCGTCTCGGAAAAGATGTGCGCGAGATAGGCGATTTTATCGATATGTACGAAAATACGTATCGGGAGAAAGAGAAACTGTGGAAACATTTTGGATTAAAAGGCCCTATGAAAGAAAAATACAGCAAGGAGACCGTTGAGAAGGCGCTGAGCATGACGCTAGGCTCGGAGTCCGCATTTTGCGTAGAGCTCCTGATGGATTACCTGTATATGACGGACATATTTGACGGAGACCCGTATCAGAACCGTATAAACAGGCCCGGTACTGTCAGTAAAGATAACTGGTCGTTGACTATCCCTATCTCGCTTGAAGAACTGTTGGTACATAAGGTAGGCGGAAAGATAAAGGCCATGGTGGCGGCTGCCGGGAGAGCAGTATAGCCTTATATTTGGATTTCTCCCTTGCATCTCTTGTCTATTTAAGTTAAAATATTCGAAATCATGCACAACATGCGTAAGCAGATGAGCAAGACCTTTGTAGTCTTTTTCGACTTCGATAATACCATTACCACTATCGATGTGATAGACGATATGCTTGAGCGTTTTTCCGGTGATGGAAGATGGAAAGAGCTCGAGGAGAGGTGGCGGCGGGAGGAGATCGGTTCACGCGAATGCCTCAAAGGCCAGGTCGAGGGCATAAGGATAGCCAAAGAAAACCTGGATAACTATCTCTCGACGATCAAGATAGACCCCTACTTCAAGAAGCTCCTGAAGTTTTTAAGATCCCGCAATATACCCGCCTTGATAGTAAGCGACAATTTCGAATATATAATAAAAAAGATATTGAAACGCAACGGTATTTCAGACGTCGATATATACTCCAACAGGTTAAGCGTTTGCGACGGCAGGCTGGATCCCGCCTTCCCATTTACCAACGAAGAATGCGGCGATTGCGCGAATTGCAAAAAGGAACGCGTGGTATCCGGCAAGAAGGACGGGGCGCTTGCTGTGTATATAGGCGACGGAAGGTCGGACCTGTGCGCGGCGAAAGAGTCCGATATCGTATTTGCCAAAGATTACCTTAAAGAAACCTTAGAAAAAGAGAAGAAGCCTTGCGTGCCCATAGGCGGCCTTAAAGACGTCTACGACTATTTTATAAAGAGTTTTTAATTTACCAGAAAGGGATGACGATGAATAGCGTGCAGAAAGCGAGCGTTCTTAACAGTAAGAAGACCCTGTCTGACGAGGAGCTTCTAAAGCTTGAAGCTAAATACTGTTCATGGGGCGATACGGTCCATTATGTAGAGAAGCCGAATATCTTCGCCGAGTGCCGCGGCAGCTGCCTTTACGACAGGGACGGGACGGAATTTCTTGACCTTCAGATGTGGTATTCCGCCTGTAATTTCGGATATAATAACGAACGTGTCAAAAATGCCCTGAAGAAGCAGATCGAGAGGCTTCCGCAGCTCGCCTGCCAGTATCTGCATGAAGAGAAGATACGCCTTGCGGCGGCATTGGCAGAGAGGATGGAGAGGGTCTTTGAGGAGAAGGGTCGCATCCATTTTAACGTCGGCGGCTCGCAGTCGCTCGAAGATTCGCTAAAGCTTGTGAGGAAGAATTCAGGCAAGTCGCTTATGTTCGC
>JAQURV010000149.1 GCA_029004355.1 Candidatus Omnitrophota bacterium | reverse complement strand
CCACCGGCCTCACAGACCTTCTCTACCAGCCCGTCCAGCTCGTCGTCTATGCCGCGTTACTGCTCTTCGTCAAAATATATTTTTCGATATCGTGGGTTTTGATAGGCATAAGCATATTATTGTTCCTCCTCGTCGTATATCCCGTCGCCAAGATAGGCAAACGCCTCAAATCCATATCGAGGCAGTCGCAGGAGAAGATGGGCGACATGACGACCACGCTCCACGAGACGATATCGGGCATCCGCGTCGTCAAGGCCTTCTCCATGGAGGATTACGAGGCGAAGAAATTTGCCGCCCAGAACCAGAGTTTATACAGGCTCACCATGAAGCAGGTAAAGCGCATGACGGTCGTGAGCCCCATTACCGAATTTGTGGGGATAGCGTGCGTTGCGGTGATACTCTGGATCGCGGCCAAAGACATAATATCGGGCGTGCTCTCGGCAGGCGCCTTCATAGCTTTCCTGGCGAGCCTTTTATCTTTGATGAAGCCGATAAAGCGCCTCACCAACGTCTACACTATAAACCAGCAGGCCATGGCCGCGGCCGAGCGTATATTCGAGACGCTCGACGCCAAACCTAGCATTATGGAGAAACCCGGCGCGGTAGCGCTTCCTAAGATAAAGGAAGGCGTGCGGCTCGAGGACGTCCGCTTCAAATACGAGGATAAGGAAGTCTTGAAAGGCATAAGCCTCGACGTGCGCGTAGGCGAAGTGGCCGCGTTCGTGGGCCCCAGCGGGACCGGCAAGACGACGCTCGTCAACCTCATCCCCAGGTTTTACGACGTGACTTCGGGGCGCATAACGATAGACGGGGTAGATATACGCGATTGCACGACAAAGTCGCTGATGGAACAGATCGGCATAGTTACGCAGGAGACGATATTGTTTAACGATACGGTGGCCGCCAATATATCCTACGGTTCGGGCGTCCACACGAAGGAAGATGTAGAGAAGGCCGCTCACATAGCGAATGCCCACGATTTCATCATGAAGATGCCGAAAGGATACGATACGATAGTGGGCGAGCGCGGTTTCAGGCTTTCGGGGGGCGAAAAGCAGCGCCTCGCGATAGCGCGGGCCGTATTCAAGGATCCGCCCATCCTTATACTGGACGAGGCGACCTCCCAGCTCGATACGGAGTCGGAACTGCTTGTGCAGGAAGCGGTAGACAGGATGATGAGGGGGAGGACCGTATTTGTCATTGCCCACCGGTTGAGCACCATAAAGCACGCGTCCATGATCTACGTCCTGGACCTTGGCAGGATAGTGGATAAGGGCTCCCACGAAGAACTCTTGCGCAAAGAGGGCCTCTATAAGCGCCTCTACGACATGCAGTTCAAAGCGTAAAAATTTTTGATGCAGGGGTGGGTCTACTTCGCTCAAAGCTTTTCAGCTTTGAGCTTCGAAGGACCCATCCCTACGAAGCCGCGCATGCGCGCGGATAAAGCCCTATAAAACAAAAGGCGAAGCCGCGGCAGCCTCCGGCTCTACGAGCCGTAGGCTCGGAGAGGCCCCGAAAAATTCCCATTGCAAAAAGGCCGCTCATAGCATATAATAAACTACTTAAAATCAGGGCCCAGACCTTGGCAGAGCGAGGTCCGGGTCTATCAAATTGCTTGTTAAACTCAAAATTTCCTCTGAAAAATTTTGAGAACGGAGGGTAAAGGTAACTGTATGGTAGAATCAACGTTAATGAAGAACTTGCTGGAGGCGGGGGTGCACTTTGGCCATGAAACGAAGAGATGGAACCCCAAGATGAAGAAGTACATATTCGGCCAGAAGAACGGTATCTACATAATCGATCTGGAGAAGACCGAGGATGCTATCCTGAAGTCCTGCGCTTTCCTGAAGAGCGTCGCAGAGGCCGGGCAGAACATACTGTTCGTAGGGACGAAGAAACAGGCCCAGGAGATAATCAAGGAAGAGGCATCGAAGTGCGAGATGTTCTACGTCAACCAGCGATGGCTCGGCGGCATGCTCACGAATTTCCAGACGCTGAAGAAGAGCCTGAAGCGCCTGGAGGAGCTCGAGAGGATAAAAGAAGACGGCACTATGGCCAAGCTCTCGAAGAAGGAAGCCTCGAAGCTGAATAAAGAGATGTTCAAGTTAAATAAGAACCTCGAAGGCGTCAGGAGCATGGAGAAGCTGCCGAAGGCGATGTTCGTGATCGACGCCAAGAAAGAAGATATAGCGGTGAAGGAAGCCAATATCCTCAAGATCCCGGTCGTGGCGCTTGTCGATACAAATTCCAACCCCGACGTTATCCAGTATGTCATCCCCGGGAACGACGACGCCATAAGGTCGATAAGGATAGTGGCGGGCCTTATGTCCGAGGCTATAATCGAAGGCAAAAAGGCGTTCGCGGCGGGCGAGGCAAAAGCAAAGAAAGAAGCCGAAGAAGAAGAGGCCGAGGAAGCGGGCGAAGAGATAAAGGTCATCGATGAGAAGGTCGAGGAGCTTGTGGCGGGCGACCTCAAACTGAAAGAAGACGAAGCTCTTCCCAAGGACGTTCCGATAAAGAAGAAGGTACTGAAGCCAACGAAGAAAACGAAGTAGGGAGAATATAAAAATGATAGATGCGATCAAGAAGTTGAGAGAGAAGACGAACGCCGGAGTAGTCGACTGCAAAAAAGCGCTAAAGGAGTCCGCAGGCGACGTAGAGAAGGCGATAGAGATACTGCGTAAGCGCGGCGTCGCGCTTGCCTCGAAAAAAGTCGGCAGGCAGACCAAGGAAGGGCGGATCGAGAGCTACATACATCAGGGCGGGAAGATGGGCGTCCTTATCGAAGTGGACTGCGAATCCGATTTCGTGGCGAGGAATGACGACTTCAAGACATTCGTAAGGAATCTGGCCATGCAGGTCGCGGCATCCAATCCGATATATGTCAACAAAGAGGATGTGCCTGCGGCGTCCATAGAAAAAGAGAAAGAGATAATCAAGGCGCAGCTTACCGGTAAGCCCGCGCAGGCCGCGGAGAAGATAATCGATGGGAAGCTCGCGAAGTTCTTCGAAGACGCGTGCCTCATGGAGCAGCCGTTTATTAAGGACCAGAGCCTGAAGGTAAAAGACGTAGTGGCCTCCAAGATAGGCACGATCGGCGAGAATATAATAGTCCGCAGGTTCGTCAGGTTCCAGGTAGGCGAAGAGTTATAAAATATAATGACAAAGCCAGCTTTCAAACGGGTTCTTCTTAAACTGAGCGGTGAAGCGCTGCAGGGCCGCTGGGGTTACGGTATCGATTACGACATCACTGCCTCTATCGCAAAGCAGATAAAGGAAGTGAGAAAGCTGGGCGTCGACATCGCGATAGTCATAGGCGGCGGCAATATTTTCAGGGGCGAGGCGGCCAGCGCGAGGGGTATCGACAGGGTCAACGCCGATTATATGGGAATGCTCGCCACGGTCATAAACGGCCTGGCGTTGCAGGATGCGCTGGAGAAGATCGGCGTATTCACCCGGGTCCAGACGGCAATAGCGATGCAGCAGCTGGCCGAGCCATTTATCCGCCGCCGGGCCATACGGCATCTTGAAAAGGGACGGGTCATAATCTTCGTAGGCGGCACAGGCAACCCGTATTTTACCACCGACACTACCGCGGCGCTCCGCGCCATCGAGATCGGCGCCGAGGTCATCCTGAAGGCCACAAAGGTCGACGGCGTATATTCCGCGGATCCGCTCAAAGATAAGAAAGCCAGAAGATTCGATACGCTGCGGTATATAGATGTATTGAAGAAGGGCTTAAAGGTGATGGACACGACAGCGACGAGCCTTTGCATGGACAATAAGCTCCCGATAATAGTATTCGATCTTCTGAAAGAAGGCAATATAAAACGGGTTATAAACGGCGAGAAGATAGGGACTATCGTTAAAGGATAATGTCAAATGACAAAATCCAAATGACAAACGAGGTGCAAATATGACAGTTAAAGAAATACTGCACGATACCGAAACGAAGATGAAGAAGACCGTCGAAGCGACCCAGAGGGAATTTTCCGCCATACGGACCGGCAGGGCCTCGACCGGCATACTTGACAACGTCAGGGTCGACTATTACGGCGCGCCTACACCGTTGAAACAGCT
>JAQURV010000148.1 GCA_029004355.1 Candidatus Omnitrophota bacterium | reverse complement strand
GTCGATGTTAGCAGGCTATTTATCTATTACAACGAACGGCTGGCTATCAATACGGTCGAATACGACTCCGGAGCCATGCTGCGTGACGGGATAAAGACGCTCAGGGAATACGGATCGTGCCTTGAATCGAGTTGGCCCTATATCATCGAGCGTTTTACGCGTAAACCACCCGTAAAATGTTATACCGAAGCCAAAGAGCATTGTATCGAATCCTACCACAGAATAACCCGCCTGACCGAGATGCTTGCCTGTCTTGCGGAGGGATATCCTTTCGTATTCGGTTTTACCGTATACGAAAGTTTCGAATCCCAGAAAGTGGCCCATACCGGAGTCGCGGATATGCCGGGGAAAGATGAGCGGGTTCTTGGCGGCCATGCGGTAATGGCCGCAGGGTTCGATCAGAGCACGAAGCGTTTTCTGGTGCGTAACTCCTGGGGTACGGACTGGGGGAAGGACGGATACTTTACTATGCCGTATGAATATTTAGAAACATTGGCGGATGATTTTTGGACGATAAGAAGATGAACGCCCTAAGGCGGATATCTATAAATCTAATTTTAATCGCAGCCTTTGCGGCAATATCTTTTGCCATACTAGTGCCGCTTTTTGCGGAGGTCCAATTCTATTCCGCAGAGAAACTAATAACCAAATACCTATGGAAGGATGCCGAAGAGAAGCTCCTTCTGGCCATAAAGACAGATCCTATCAACTCTAAATACCCGGCAAGGCTCGGAGAATTCTTATTTACCCAGAGCGCTTATAAAGATGATCCAGCCCCATTATTGAAAAAGGCGGAAGAGTATTACCGGCGTGCCGCCGCGCTTAATCCCAGACGCGCCGATTATTTTACAAAACTAGGCCGGATAAAGCTCGCTCTTTTTCTGGAAGATCCTTCCGGTAAAAAATTGATCAAAGACGCTTTCGGCTATTTTAAGAAAGCGGCCGCTAATGATCCTAACGGATTCAACGCTGCCTATGAAGCGGGATACTCCGGTTTAGCCGTTTGGAAATATCTTAACGAAGATGAAAAGGCGCTTGTCGTTGGCAGGCTTAAGTGCAGCCTGGAAAATAAACCATGGTACTCCGAATATATATATTCGCAGGTTTTGCGTATGACTGAAGACCCGGAATTATTAGAGCTGATAATTCCGGAGATCGAGGCGAAGCGATGGGTGAGCCTGGAAAAGGTCGGGAAGCTTAAGAGTGACACGCCGCAAGCGAAAGTTACCGGCATGATCTTAAGGCGGGATTGGCAGGGCACAGCTTTGGGCAGTAGTGATGTTTATGAGAACGGCAATATGTATTGGACGGGGACAGTATATGGTGCAATGCTCTTCCCGAAAGGCGATGCGCAGATCGAAATAGAGGCTAAGGGGAACCCCGCAGGCGGTATTTACCCGTATATGCTCATATCTCTGGACGGTAAAAAGATAGGCAGCGCTTACGTAGATAGCGCTGAGTTTAAAAAGTATTCTTTCAATGCCGATACGGAAGGCGGCGTAAAAATTTTAGGCGTTACTTTTACTAATGACGGCGGCAGTAAGAAAGAGGACCGGAACCTGTATGTCGGTAATGCGCAGGTCGAACAGATATGACAGAAAAAATATATAAGCGGATACTATGGTTCGGCGTAGCTTTTTTAGCGGTCTTCTCTCCTTTGTGGAAGGGCGGGGCCAGAGCATGGCCGCTCACCATCATACTGCTTGTTTCTTACGCCCTTATCTTCGTATGGCTTTGGCGGATAAATAACTTCGGGCATCATAAAGTCAAGCGTACGCCTATTGACATACCTGTTCTTCTGTTCGTAATGCTTGCTATTGCGTCCTCCTTCTTTTCGATCTATAGGCATGATAGTTTTTACGGGTTGATCAAGTTATTCTGCTATGTAGGTATCTACTATCTTGTGGTGAATGAGTTTGACAGGGAGGGGATAAAACGTATTCTGTATATCGTTATAGGTATGGGCGCCATTTTGTCGATATACGGCCTTCTGCAGTATCTCAATATGTTTGACCATTCCTGGTGGAATCCCAAAGATTTTATAGCGGCAACATTCGTTAACCACAACCATTTTTCCGGATATCTGGAACTCGCGATACCGGTAACGGTAATTTTAGCTATAAAGAAGCCATCTTCGACGGCGCGCAGATTATGCGCTTTCCCGGCATTGATCATAATGACTGTGGTATTTATCTTGGCCCAGTCGCGCGGCGCGTGGATGAGCCTAACCATATCCTTTTTGGTTATGGCATATATGATCGCGAAGGGCCGGGAGGGGGGCGTAAAGAAGATCTTTATCCTTGTTCTGGCGGCTATAGCGATCATCTCGCTGGTCTATTTCGGCAGGGGCGTAATATCTGAGCGCATGGCCGATTCGATCTCCGCTGACCCCGAAGGGAGTTCCTTTGCTATAAGGTTACAAATATGGCAAGGCGCTATCGATATGATAAAGTCCAGCCCTATCCTGGGCGCCGGCATCGGAACATTTATCTGGGGATATCCGCGATACAGGCCTGAAGGATTGAACGGCCTGGTAAATTTCGCTCATAATGATTATCTCGAAACAGCTTGTGATATGGGCGTGCCCGCTCTTATGGTTATGCTATGGATCATCGTGGCCGTAATAAAGACCGGGATAAGAGAAGAAAATTTAAATTCTTACCGGTTAGGATGCGCTATCGGAGTATTGAGCTTATCTATACACGCGTTATCTGATTTTAATTTTCATATCCCGGCGAATATGCTACTATTTACGGTATATCTGGCGATAATAATGAAAGTGAGGGAATGATGCTGCGCGAAAGGGAAGCGACTGTCCGACGGGCGATCATGCTGCTCGATATATGCGTAGTATCCTTCTCTTTCTTCCTCACGTTTTTTCTCAGGCGCCATCTGCACGCGTTCTACAGTCTGGACCTTATACCTTCAGTGCGGGTTGTAGCGGAGATGGCGGCTCCCATACGCGACTACTTCATAGTGCTGATCCTCATAGTTCCCTCATGGGCCCTAAGCCTGTACTTTAATGGGATGTATAGATCCCTCCGGACCAAGGGATTATTCGAAGTTATCTCGATCGTGATCAGGGCCGCTTTCTTCACGACGCTTGCCTTTGGCACATGCGTCTTCTTCTTCAAGCTCGAGTATGTAAGCAGGGTTTTCTTTATAATGCTCATCGCCGTCGGCACGTTTTTTATTTTCGTCGAGAAAGCCGCGATCTTCTCAGTCATGCATTTCATGCGGAAGAGGGGTTATAATTTCCGGAAGATCCTTATAGTCGGAACGGGCAGACGCGCTGTGCATTTTATACGGAAATTGGAAGAGCATCCGGAGTGGGGCTTGAGGATAGTAGGCATAGTGGATTATGAACAGGTCAATGTCGGGAAGATAATAAGCGGGGTGGAAGTTCTGGCCAGTCTTGACAAGATACCGCAGATAATAGAGCGCAGGGCCATAGACGAGGTCATATTTCTGATCCCGCGGACCCAGCTGGGCAAGATCGAAGAATACCTTTATATATGTGAGACGCATGGGATCGACGCGACAGTCGCCGTCGACCTGTTCGATGTAAAGATCTCCAAGCTGCGGCAAACTGATATAGGCGGTATCCCCCTTATAACATTCGCGACAACGCCTGCAAATGAACAGCAATTATTTATTAAAAGAATGCTCGATGTTATCGTGTCAGCCATGGGCATAGTGCTCTTAAGCCCATTGATGGTGGTTATAGCCATATTGATAAGGGCTACTTCGAAGGGGCCGGTATTGTATATACAGAAGAGGTCGGGGTTGAACGGCAGGAAATTCATACTTTACAAATTCAGGTCCATGTATAAGGGCGCGCACGAGAGATTGTCAGAGCTTATCGGGAAGAATGAGATGAAAGGGCCCATCTTTAAGATCAGGAACGATCCGCGCGTCACGCCTGTCGGGCGGTTCTTACGAAAGATGAGCTTAGACGAGCTCCCGCAGTTATTCAACGTCTTTATGGGTACCATGAGCCTCGTCGGGCCGCGGCCGCCCCTGCCGAAAGAGGTCAGGCAATATGAGCCGTGGCAAAGGCGCAGGCTTTCCATGAGACCGGGCATTACCTGTCTCTGGCAGATCAGC
>JAQURV010000147.1 GCA_029004355.1 Candidatus Omnitrophota bacterium | reverse complement strand
AATAAGATCGACTCCGGGGCGAAGAAGAAACTTATCCAGACCGTGAGGGGCAGAGGGTACACGCTTAAAGAGTAGTTTCAAATATTACCAATATTACCAAATAAGGTTGAGATTTTGAATTTTGAGATTATTTTGGATTTGGTAGTATTTGTACTATTTGGATTTCAAGAGTAATCTAACGGAGAGACGATGTTCTACAAATCTATCCGCTTCAAGATATCGATAGTATACATGGCCATACTGGCCATTACACTCTCCGTCTTCAGCACCATACTTTATCACCAGGTAAGCAAATCGCTCTATGACAATATAGACACTTTACTGAGCTCTCGGGCGGAGGGTATAGTCTCGGCCATAGGCACTTACTGGGCCACGGAGCGGCTGGGCCCGGGGCGTTATGGGATTACCGCCGAAGCGTCTTCGCCGGGAGGCGATCATGTGGATTTTGCCACCATCGCCCAGCGCTGGGTCGAGGCGAGGTCGAAGGACCCGAAGCTTCTCAATATAATAGTGCAGATATTCGATGCCAAAGGCGATATCGTCGCATCCTCAAAAAATACACAGGGCATAACGAGCGTTTCGGATACTACCTTATTTGCCGCCCTCCAGGGGAGGAGCACATTCGATACCCTTACGACGTCGTTCCCCACGAAGAAGGTGCAGAACTTCCGCGTCTTCATAACTCCCGCCATCCAGGTTGACAGGGTAGAGTATATAGTCCAGGTGGCAAGTCCGCTCGATTCGATAGTGGCCGCCCTGAACAGCCTGAAGGTGACGCTCTTTCTCCTCTTTCCCATAACCGTTTTGATCACAGGCATCATGGGCGCGTTCCTGGCGAAACTTACCCTGCGGCCGGTCGATAACATGATACATACGATCCATGATATAACCGTCGAGAATATGAAACTGAAACTCGCCATTCCTAATACGAAAGACGAGATACAGAAACTGGCAGAGACGTTCAATGACATGTTGGTGCGGTTGGAGAACTCTTTTTCATCCCAGCGCCATCTCTTCGAGGACCTCTCCCACGAATTGAAGACGCCGCTTACGATATTGAGAGGAGAGTTCGAAGTCATCCTGAAGAAGTTGCGCGCGCCGGAAGAGTATGAGGCGAGCCTGCGCTCGAGCCTCGAAGAGATAGATAAGATGACAAGGCTGGTCGAGAACCTCCTCATGCTGGCGAGCTTCGAATCGAAAAATTTCATGCCGGAGAGAAAAGCGCTCGACCTAGGCAGCCTGCTTAAAAGCGTTATCAATAACATATCAAGGCTTGCCGAAAGGAAGAACCTGGGCATAACGTTTACCGCCAGGGAAAATATCAGGATCATAGGCGATGAGAAAGAATTAAAGCAGCTCTTCCTTAATATATTAGATAATGCGGTCAAATATACGCCTGAAGGCGGCAAGATAACCATGAGCGTTGAAAGGTCCGATGAACACGCAAGGATCGTCATCAACGATACGGGCGTCGGCATCCCTTCAAACGATATAGTGCACATATTCGACAGGTTCTACAGGGTCCGCAGCGTGAAATCAAGTTATGGTTTCGGGCTGGGCCTGAGCATATCCAAGGCCATCGTGGACTCTCACAATGGCTCTATCAAGGTAGAAAGCGCCCCCGGGGAAGGGACCACGTTCATTATTACCCTGCCGCTGCAATAGCCAAGATTAAAATCTTTTAATATTGCTCTAATCGGGATTTAATGGCCCCCCGTGTATACTTTAGGTAAAAGAAAGGGGGAGGTTATGGTTAAAAAGCTTGTATATGTAGCTATGATAATAGCTATGGTTTGCGCCTTCGCATTGCCGGCGGCAAACGCTGCCGAAAAGGCCGCATCAGCAGGCACTGCTACCGAGCTCCTGGTGGCGGATTTCGATTCCGGAGAGAAGCCGAATAATATCGGCGGTGACTTCGGCGCCTGGAACAAAGATCCCACCGATTTTTCACAGGGATGCTCGGAAGCCTTTGACAGCGTGAACAGGTACGGCACCAAAGGTTTCGCGATGAAGCTCGAGTACAGCGTCGAATCCAAGAATCCTGCCTACAACGGATTCTGGATGTTCCTTCAGAACCTGGATGCTTCCAAGTACGATAACGTTGCGCTCAGGGTAAAGGGTGACGCGAAGACCGGTTATACCACGGTCTTCAAGATCGAGCTGAAGAATGCGGCAAAGCAGGTCGGCCGTTATTATGTTACCAACATAACGGACCAGTGGCAGGATATTGTAATCCCGCTTAAGGACTTCAAGGGGATTACCGATTATTCGAACCTCACAGAGTTCGTGATCGTCTTCGAGGACAGAATAGCGTCCAACAAGAAGGGTATCATCTACGTCGACGATATCAGATTCACGAAGAACAAAGCATAAAAAGCAGTGAATAGTGTATAGTGGATAGTGTATGGTGAGATCCAAGCTCACTATCCACTATTCACTACCCACTATGCACTATCTCATTAAAAGGATACCCATGAAGCGTATAGCTTCTTTTTTAATACTCTTCGGACTTATTCTAAATACGCCGGCGCCTCTGTTTGCGCAGGAAAAATTCGTTTCTCCCATTCTCTTAAGCGATTTCAATAACGGGACCATCGTAAACTCTCTCGGCGGCATATCGGGCGGTAAAGAGACGCTGCCGGGTTTACTATACGCTACGGCTACACCCGACGAAGGCTGTGTGCGCGGCGCCTCCGGTTATTCATTGCAGCTCGATTACGACGTGGAAAAACTCGGCGAATACGCTTTCTACTGGATGAAGCTCGGCAAGCAGATACCTGGCCGGGATAACGCCACGTTCTCTCTCGACCTGACGAACTATAACTACCTATCGTTCTGGGTGAAAGGCGCCCAGGAGGGCGGCGATATAAAGATAGAGATCCACCAGGATATAGACAATAACGGGATATTCGAATTCGGTAAGGATATCACTAGCTATGTATACGCGGCCGCTTATTTAAGGAGAGGCATGCTCACCACGGAGTGGCAGAAGGTCGTCATACCGTTGAAAGCTTTTACCAAGATAACGGATTGGCAGAAGACGCTGGAACTGGTCCTGGTCTTTGAAAACAGGGCGGGTAATACAAAAGGGACCGTACATATAGACGATATCCTCTTTGGCTATAAGCCGATGAACATACTGGAGGCTAAAAGCGAAAAACCCCTGAAGGCCCCGGTCGAATCTTCTTTTACGGTGAACGGGGTAAACTCCAAAAAGTGCCTTGCCTTTACCGGGGCCACTACGCTGGCCATAAAGGCGGAAGATATAAGCGACAATCCTTTCATAGAAAGCGTGAGGTTCGAATTTTCCGTGGATAAAGGGGCGCACTGGAGGGCCATAGGGTATGATTATAACGTTGCCAAGAAGATATATAAAGTGGAGTGGCAGCCCGACAATTCACGCGAACTTTATAATTACGAGTTGAGAGCCGTTGCCGAGGATATAAGAGGCGACGAAATGGCTACGGGCATACTTATAAATTGCCCGGTCAAGCCTATAACGGACGACGAATTTTTGGAACTGGCCGAAAGGAAAGCGTTCGACTTCTTTAAGGACCATCAGAATCCGGTGACGGGCCTCTTCGCCGATACATCGGGCGGCGGGGACGCCAGCATCGCCTCAACAGGCTTTGGCCTGGCAGTGCTCTCGGTTGGCGCCCAGAGGGGCTGGATCGACAAGAAAGAAGCGAAGGCAAGGGTCCTGACCGCGCTGAACGTATTTCTTCCAAAGGGGCCGGAGGCCGAGCCGATCGCTGACGGAAAATACGGCTTCTTCTACCATTTCCTTAACCCGCATACCGCGAAGCGTGCGGGCAGGAGCGAGATATCCACGGTCGATACCGCCATACTGGTCGCGGGAGCGCTTACCGCCGGCGAATATTTCGGTCCGGACGTAAAAGCCAGGGCGGAAGAGATATACAAACGGGTCGAGTGGGAAAAATTTTTGTGCTCCGAAAAGGGCGGGTACTATAATTGCTATTCGATGGGATGGTCGCCTGAACGCGGGTTCCTCGAATCATACTGGGACTACTATACGGATGAAGTTGTGCTGATAACGCTTCTCGCGATAGGCTCCCCGACGCATCCGGCGCCGCCGGAGGTCTTCTACGCGTGGATGCGGAACAAGG
>JAQURV010000146.1 GCA_029004355.1 Candidatus Omnitrophota bacterium | reverse complement strand
CGGAAGAGTTGTCAGAGTGGATATGGGAGGTCCCTCCCTTACCGTAAGGGGGATCGTTCAAATAGATTTTCCCATCTCGCGGGATACGATGCTGCAACGAGATGACTCTGACATAAGACTATCCGACATCTCCGTCGGAGATTACGTAACGGTGGAGTATTATCGCAGCGAAACCGAGAGCCGCGCTCCGGCAAAGGTGACGAAAGTTACCGTAGAATACAGGTAGGCAAGATGATAAACCAGAGATATGGAAGCGTCAGCTATAATTTTAAGATCGCGATGGTCATGCTGCTATTCGTCCTTACCTCTTTAAGGCTCGCCCAGATAATCTATTTCCCGGAAAACGAGATCATATCCGACAAGATATTGCTTTTTGTAGTATTTTTTGTAGTGGCCTACCTGTGGGTACAGGAGCTTCGTGATTATACTAAACTGGCAAAACTGCATCGCGAATTGGGGGCGAGCCACGATCAATTGAAAGAAGCCGAGATAGATACTATAACATCCCTTATTAATGCCGTTGAAGCAAAGGACCCGTATACGTGCGGCCACTCCGAAAGAGTGACTAAGATCGCGCTGGCAATAGCCGATGAAATGGAGCTGGGTGAAGAATCCAAGGCTATTATTGCGCGGGTGGGTATTTTACACGATATAGGCAAAATAGGGATAAGCGATGCGATCCTTCACAAAAAAGAACAGCTGACGGAAGAAGAATGGGATGCGATCAAGGCGCACCCGGAGAAGGCAGTGCATATTCTCGAGCCCCTCAAATTTTTATCCGTGGTCCGCAATATCATAATGAGCCACCATGAGCGTTATAACGGCAGCGGATACCCGAGAGGGCTTAAAGGCCAGGATATTTGCATTGAAGCGCTTATCCTTGCCGTTGCCGACGCTTTCGACGCGATGAATTCACGGCGCGCTTATCGCGAACCCATGAGCAAGGAATCCATAGTAAAGGAGCTCACCACCGGGCGCGGGACACAGCATTCGGCAACCGTAGTGGATGCGCTCTTTAAGGTATTGGATAAAAAGCCCAGATTGTGGGAGAGGTAAGGCCGAGGGATGCTGAAGAAAAATAAGAAGATAGGCGAGATCCTCATAGAGAATCATGTGATCACCAAGGCGGTCCTGGATAAGGCGCTTGAATATCAGAAGAAGTTCGGGGGTAATGTAACGCAGTATCTTATTACGCGCGGTTATATTGACGAAGCGAACCTTGTCAAGTGCATATCTACCCAGTTCAATTGTCCTTACCTGCCGCTTGCCTCATATGACATATTGCCTGAAATAATAAAACTAGTCCCTTCATCTATTGCCAAAAAGCACTGGCTTATACCCGTTGACAAGCTTGGCAGTATAGTGACGGTTGTTATGGCCGACCCGCTTGATACCGACGCCATTAAAGAAGTTGAAAGATTGACGAATTGCAAGGTGCAGCCCTTCGTCGGTATTCTTTCGGATATAGTGAAGGCTATAGAAAATTATTACGGCGTGAAGATAGAGGCTAATGCGTTGAAGTGGGAGGAAGAGGCTCCGCTGTCGCTGGATGAGAAGAGCCGCGGCGCGGTGGAGCGCCGGAGTTCGATCAGGATCAAAGCGAAGATCACCGTCCATTTCCCGGTCCAGGATGAGTATAAAAAAGCGGAGACCAAGGATATCAGCTCGGAGGGGATATTGTTCGAATCTGCCAATACCCTGCCGATAGGTTCATATGTAGTTCTCCAGATAGAATTGCCTCCGGAGCGCGGCGCGCAGCCGATAGCTGCCGTGGTCCAGGTTGTAAGAGCGGTCCCGTTGCCTGACAAAAAATTCGATATAGGGGCGCGCATCATAAAGATAGCGAAGGAAGACATAGATAAGATAATAGAGTATGCCATGGAGTTGCAATAGGCCCCATCGACTTGACTTGCGGCCTATCCGATGCTATACTTAACATTGGTGAGCTAAAATATATGGAAGACAAAAGAAGATTCCCGCGGTTCCCGGCTTCGTTTCAGATCAAATATTATCCTGCATCGGATGATGCCCGAGTCGACTATACAATTGCAAATGACATTTCCCGGGGCGGTCTCTCTATGCCGGCCCTATCCGGTATCGCCAAAAATAACGATATTATCAAGATGTGCATAGATCAGCGCGACGGGGAAGGTTCAATATTGGCTACGGGCAGGGTCAGGTGGACGAATAAACGTAAGCGCAAAGCGTTGTTGGATGAAGATGCCGGTATAGAGTTCATCGATATAGCTCCCACCGATATCGACAGGCTTATAAAAGCGCGCTGACACCATTGGTATATAAAAGCGTCGTCTGTGCAGTCTCAAGTTTCAAGAGGCTGCTTTTTTATTAGGGTCAAAATAAGCTTGATATAGCATATTTTTTGTATTAACATGAAGAAGATGGCCAGGTTAAGCAGGCTCGCGATATTAAGTCTCATCTTGGGGATATTAAGCCTTGCCCTATTTATCCTGATCCCGATAACGATAGTGACGGGTTTCATCGCGTTATATGTTATAAAGCGTTCCAGGGGATCGTTAAAGGGTGTACCGTTTGCGCTGGGCGGGATGATCATAACGTTCGTAGCCCTCATCATTACGGGCCGGGCCATCCTGAACTATGAATTGCCTTACCGCTTATTTAAGGTTCCGGCTGCATCCATGTCCCCGACCATCAAACCGAAAGAACGGGTAGTGGCGGACCTGACCGCATATAAGGGCAGGGATCCTGCGCGCGGGGATATCGTCATATATGAGATCATCGATAAGGGCAAGCGAAGACTGATGTGTAAAAGGATCGCGGGGTTGCCCGGCGAGGAAGTGGAGATAAGGTCCGGCGGTCTGTTCGTTAACGGTGCGCCGGTCCGGATACCCGGCCTGCCGGACGGTACGGTTATTTCTAATGCCGGCGATTACGGCAAGGAAGGCGTGTCCTTCGGTATCCCGAACGGGTCTTACTACCTTTTGGGAGACAACCCGTCGGCCAGTTTTGACAGCAGGCAGCATGGGCCGGTAGATAAGAAGGATATAAAAGGAAAATATGTTTTTGTCTACAAAGGTTTAGCGGGCATATTAAAATAAAAAAAGGGGGAAACATGATAAGTAATGTCGTGTCGTTTTTAGCGCTGGTGGCTGTCGTAATATTCCTTTTCGGCATAAGAATAGTCCGGCCGACTCATCGTGGTCTTATTGAAAGGCTGGGTAAATATAATAGGTTCGCCGATGCAGGATTTCATTGGATAATCCCATTAGTAGAGAACCTGTATCAGGTCAATGTTACCGAACAGATGGTCGATGCCGAACCGCAGGAGATAATAACGAACGATAACCTGAACGCCAAGGTGGACGCGCAGGTCTATTTCAAGGTCACGCCTAGCGAGGAGAGCGTTAAACGCTCTCAATATAGCGTAAATAATTATCTTTATCAGATAGTCAATCTCGCGAGGACGACCCTAAGGAATATCATCGGTACGCTTACCTTAAAATCAGCCAACAGCGAAAGAGGCAAGATCAATGAAGAGTTGCACAAGACCCTGATGTCGGAGACCTCCAGCTGGGGGCTCGAGATCGTCAGGACGGAATTGAAAGAGATAGACCCGCCTAAGGATGTCCAGGAGACGATGAACAAAGTTGTAAAGGCGGAGAACGAAAAGGTCGCGGCCATAGACTTCGCCACTGCCGCCGAAACGGTAGCTGACGGCGAAAGGCGCGCACAGATAAAAAAAGCCGAAGGACAGCGTCAGGCGAGGATATTACAGGCGCAGGGCGAGGCCGAGGCGATCCAGCTGGTCAACGAAGCCGCGGAAAAATATTTTGTCGGCAACGCGCAGCTCTTGAGGCGCCTTGAAACGGTAGAGAAGTCGCTTGCAAATAACGTCAAGATAATAGTTCCTTCCGACGGGCAGCTGGTGAATGTTATCGGGGACCTTGCCGGTGTCGTTCCTTTAAAGAAAGAGGAATCGTCCAGGAAGTGAAGATGAGATACGCGCAGGCGGCAGCCGTCTTTTTTATGATCTTAGCGGCTCCTATCGTGATATGCTACGCCGAAGGCGAGATCAAAGGCCTGAGGCAATATGAGCGATGGGATACCGGAACGATCAGATCATGCACGCTCTTCGACATGAATGGACAACTTAAGGCCAAGGCTTACTGCCGCCATGACGGTACCGTAGAGAAAGTGGAGAA
>JAQURV010000145.1 GCA_029004355.1 Candidatus Omnitrophota bacterium | reverse complement strand
ATACAGCATTGTTGGCGCGAAGGGTAACGTCCTCCCCTATCTGCATCGAGCCCTTTGTAACGATGCGGGAATCAGGGGCTTGCGTAAAGGCTGCGGGAGCGCCTCCATGCCTCAGGATCAGGTCTCCGCTGGAATAAATATTGGCGAGCGTCCCTTCTCCCGAAGATTGGACCGTTACATCTCCGCGATCGACCGTAGAGATGCGCGTCCCTTTTGCCTGCTTCACGGCGCCGATCCCGTCCCGGTCGGCGTCGGCTATCAAGTCGAGATCGCCGGATTCTGTCTTAATATTAGCATCTATATTAATATCTTTACCTGCGCTGATCTCCGTATCGCCTTTAGTATTAAATTCGCCCGTTACGTTCACAGACCCATCCGAAGTCACCATTATGCGGCTTGTCCCGTAGACGCCCTCGAATTTGACCGAACCGGAGATCTTTATATTCTTGTCGGCCGAGATACGTATAATGCCGTTTTCCTGCGCTATTGCCGACGCTTTAATTATACCGGCCTGGTTCACGGCGTTCTCGAATATGTCCGCGGCGGTCCTGGCGGTCATAAATACCTGGTGCGCTTCGATAGTCCCGGTATTGGAAACCGCGTCTTTTACGGTATTACCGTCCTTATCGATCACCCTGCCTGAGGTAGCCTCTGTGATCGCAACGTTGATAAGACCCCTCCTGTCAAAAGAGACGACTACCTTATCGCCGCCGGCGAGATGCACGGTGCCGGCCCGGGCTATGATGATGCACCTGTTCTCAACGCTTGAACCGATGAGGGCGATATTGCTTCCAACGATACGGCCCTCATTTAACACCTGAGCATAATTCGAGTTCTGGTTCCTGATAAGCTCATAATTACCGTTTATAAAATTATTATTAGATATATCGAGTGTGGATGCCACCAGGGTATTTACCTGGACATTAGCGGTGGGGGTAAAGGTCAGGCCGTTTGGATTGATCAAAACGAGGATCCCGTTTGCCGTTAAACCGCCGGCTATGATGCTCGGGTCCGGTCCGGTAACCCTGCTCAAAACCGATGCATTACATGTAGGCTGGATAAAATTAACTACTTCATTAGATGCTATATTAAATGATGTAAAATTGATAATGGTCTTATCATCAACATGAATGTTTAGCGTGGCGGGATCGGGATGTTCGAATCTTGCATTGCCGGCCTCGACATGCTCGCCTTCCGGCAGCGCATACACCGGCAGAGCTGCGGCATTTACAAAAATTAAAACCAGCATCCATATTGACCATATCTTCTTCATGTCTCGGCAACCTGCCTTTCCTTCCGATACTCCAGAAGGACGCGCGGCTTTGCGTCCCCGTGTTACCACGGGTTTGCCTTTTCGGTTAAGTTAAACTGCTGTCAATGTACGCCGTATTTCTAATGCCAACTCTCGATTTCCTAACACTAACTTTTCATCTTCTAATCAACGTTACAACATAAGTATATCATATGTTGTATAAATGTCAATGGGCAAACTGCTACCTTTTGCATTTCTAATGTGCTTATTTCAAGCAGAAAAATGGTGAGTGGTTTGATCGTACAGATTGCGGCTCAAATCCTAATAGCTAACTATTATTTTCCTAATACTAACTTTCATTTTCTTAACAGATTGAGCTCAAACTTTTCGATACTTTGGCAGTACAAATGTAAATTTCGTTCCTTTCCCGACAGCGCTTTCTACCCAGATCTTACCGCCATGCTTTTCTAAAATTCCTTTTACAATAAAAAGTTCAAGACCCAGACCCTTGCCTCCCAATTCCTGGACACGGCCTGTAGAGCGCAGCCTGTCAAATACTTTAGGGAGGTCTTCGGCCGGGATCCCCACCCCGGTATCGGCTACGCCGCACTCTACCGTATTCGCCAATTCTTTGACTGAGATCTCTACATATCCCCTTTCGGTAAAATTAATGGCATTTTCGATCAGATAGTTAAATACGCGCGTTATCTGGTTTACGTCTACGTATACTTCCACATTCTGCTGCGGGATATCCAGTTTAAGGTCGAGGCCGTTCTTCCTTATCCTCGACTCAAAATCAAAGATAACCTTTTTTATTATGCTTCTCATATTGGCAGGCTCGCTCTTTAATTCTACCCTGCCCTCTTCTATCATGCCTACATCTATGAGATCGTCCATGACCTTGTGCGCCTTCTTTATGCTGGCCTCTGCCATAACTATAGCCTTTTGGTGCTTTTCGTTCACGGCAGGCGGCAAACCGGCCACGAGCGTCTTCATACTCTCTTCGACCAACGAAATAGGCCCCCGCAACCATGTGATGATGGCAATGAGATCCGATTCCAGGCGATTGATCCTTTTGACCTCACCGGACTTCTTTTCAAGTTCGCTGGCGGTCTTTTTAATATCAGAGATGTTCTTAATGACATGAACGACCGACAACAGATCCCCCAGTTCATTAAAGATGGGCGCCACGGTGAGAAGGAAATAATTACCTGTAGCCGGATCATGTATCTCTTCGGTATGTATCCCTTTCCTGTTCAGGGCCTGCCGATCTATCAGGTTTTCCGGGAACGGCACATCGAAACACTTCTTCCCTATGATATCCTCGGATTTTAACAATCCGGTCGCTTCCAGGAACGCCTTATTCACGGTCGTAATATTAAAGTTAGTGTCTATAATAAATACCATTTCGGTAAGGGCGTTCAAGACCCGCTGCAGTTCTTCCGATATCCGTGCCAGAGCCGCCTGGGTCTTTTTACGCTCAGCGACCTCGCTATCCAGTCTGGCTACAGGTATTGTTGAGCTCTTCAGGTCCTCAACCATGGCGTTAAAAGAGCTGGCGAGCCTTCCGATCTCATCGCCCGTCTTCAGGTCGACCCTATGATCCAGTTTGCCGTTAGCGACATACTCCATCCCCTCCCGTATCTTGTTTATGGGGGCCTTGAAGATACCATAAAAAACTCCTCTGGCAGCCAAAATCGCTAATACGACTATAGCGATCGCCCATAATAAAAGTTTAAATATAAAATCATTGAGGGCGGATGATAAATTTTTCTCATCCTGGACGACAAAGACCATCCAATTTATACCTTTCTTCAGAAGGAGGGGGTTGGTCACCTGCGCAGACGCCATGAACATCGCCCCGGCATGCCCATATATGCCGTCCATTACGGTCCATCTATTGCTGTTCGCAAGCGCCTTCTGGAGATATTTATATTCGCAGAATTTATTGGCAAACGGTTTTGCGCCTGCATAATAGATAAGATAACTTTTGTCGTCCACCAGGGCGGAATAGCCGGCCTTGCCGATCTTAAAATCCTCTAACGGCGCAAAGAATATACTGATATCTACGAGAGATCTCCAGATGCCCGTCACTTCACCGAACTCGTTTTTGATCGGCACAACGAAAGGCACCGCCCATACATTAAGCGACTCGTCGAATATGACATCTCCTATAAATATTTTACCCGCGCCGCCTTCAAATGCCGCCTGCCACCACTCCTTATTGGCATAGTAAAAGTCGTGCGTTCTGCGTGTCGATGCCACCAGGGCGCCGTATCTATCGGTTATTAAGACTTCCAACGTATGGCCGGACTCGGCCATCATAAGTTTCAGGGAGGCGCTGGCGGGTGAATCGATATATTCCTTTACCAACGGGTAATCATCCGCTGACTCTATCCACTTTCTGTCCATATCGGTCAGGTATCGCTGGGTGGCCTTGGTATCTCTCTGATATTTTGAATTACTCTCTTTGACGGCGCTCTTTACCGGCGCTGCCATCGTCTGCACTTTTATATAACCTATCTTTACGTCAGCTATTCTTCCTATATCTTCCGCCATAAGTTGCGCCATCTTTCCATAATCTTCTCCCG
The DNA here is from genome assembly GCA_029004355.1 of Candidatus Omnitrophota bacterium. Taxonomy (GTDB): domain Bacteria; phylum Omnitrophota; class Gorgyraeia; order 2-01-FULL-45-10; family 2-01-FULL-45-10; genus FEN-1322. Next base: position 372 of record JAQURV010000145.1, on the reverse strand, counting down.
CTTTCGCGTAGAACGTATTACGCATACAGCCATAACCTGCGATCATGCAGACTACGACAAAGAGCGATATCGCCAGAGTAATAAAAAGCAGCATCTTCTGTTCGGCGCTGATGTTGCGGGCTTTATTATCCCATGATATCTTCATATATCTCTCCCCAACTCCTGGAGCTTCGTTTTGAGCACCTTGTCCAGGTAATCAAGCGAAAAAGGCTTTGTTATATAATCATAGGCTCCCAGCTTAAGACACTCCCTGCCCGATTCTATATCCTTCACCGCGGTTATCATGATAACCGGTATGCTCGCGTCTATCTCCTTTATCGTCTTTAAAACCTGTATACCGTCTATATCCGGCATGATAATATCCAAAAGCAC
>JAQURV010000144.1 GCA_029004355.1 Candidatus Omnitrophota bacterium | reverse complement strand
CGATCCGGACCATGAGATAGAGCATGTCCTCCTGGCTGCCCCGGATGTCAGCCGGGACCAATTCAACGACAAATTCAAAAAAGAATTCGAGACACTTTCGAAAAAATTGACGGCATACGTCTCATCCGAAGACGGGGCGCTGCTGATGAGCGGACTGATAAACCAGGATGACAGGCTCGGCCGCGAGAAGATGAGGATAAAAGATCCGGAACAGTTCGAAGAGGCCAGGGGGATACTCTACCTGAAATCATTGGACCCGGACCGGTTTACGGTCATTGACGTGACGCCTGTCAATAACTCAAGCTTCCGGCACGGTTATTATCTGGAGTGCCCGGAATTTTACGACGATTTTTATATGCGCATCCTCGACGCGAAACCTAATGTGAACAGATCTCTCTACCTGTTGAAATCCAAGACAGGCACGGATTACTGGGTCATGCAAAATTCGAGGTAGCATGATCGCCCACAAGATGCCGACGCTCCCGCAGATATCGAACCTTACCGCCATACAAGACCCGGACGATCCGCGTCTGGCTGCCTACCGTTCTCTTAAAGGCAAATCGCTGGAAAGGGAAGGTATCTTTATGGCGGAGGGGGAGAAGGTAGTCAGGAGCATGGTAGAGAGCGGATGCCGGATAGCGTCGTGCCTTGTATCCGGCGGTACCATAAAAAGATATAAAGGCCTGCTTGCGAAAATTGCCGGAAGAAAAGCGTCCGTCTTCATCGCGGACAATCGATTGATCGAGGGTATAATAGGTTTCCGTTTCCATAAGGGGATCATGGCCGTCGGATATTGCCCCAAGAAACTTACGGTCTCCGACGTCCTGAAGACTCCCTCGAGCGGATCATTTTTCGTTGCGCTCAACGCTATAAATGACCCGCAGAACGTCGGCCTTATAGCGCGTAACGCCGCCGCTTTCGGGGCGCGGGCGCTTATAGTCGATAATGTCACGTATGATCCGTATTACCGGAAATCGGTCCGCGTCTCTATGGGCACTATCTTTCGTCTGCCGGTCTGCTACGAAGACGATCTTGGATCGGCCCTTGTCCGGCTTAAGAAGAAACACGATACGCGTATAATAGTCGCGACGCCCGGCAGGGGCGCGGGCGATATCTCTAAAGTCAAGCTTTCGGGCAATATCTGTTTTGTCTTCGGTAATGAGGATAAGGGCATATCGCGCAAAATATTGAATATCGCCGACGCCAAAGTCCGCATACCGATCTCTAAGGCCGTCGATTCGTTAAACGTCGCCAGCGCCAGCGCCGTATGCCTCTACGAAGCATCGCGCTGTCGCCGGCAGGGATAAATCATGATATCTATAAAAAATCTATCTAAACGTTACGGTACCCGCATGCTCTTTGATGACGTGAACTTTGACGTCCTCGCCGGCGAAAAGGTCGGGCTCGTCGGCCGCAACGGATCCGGCAAGACCACGCTATTCAGGATAATAACGGGAGAAGAAGAGCCCGAACAGGGCAAGGTATTCCGGCCCAACAATTACGTCATAGGATATCTCGGACAGCATTTAACGTTCACCAAGCCTACGGTGCTGGAGGAAGGCTGTAAAGGGCTCGGCCCGGAAGACCTGGGCGCCGAATGGAAGGTCGAGAAGGTCCTTTCCGGGCTCGGTTTTACCGAAAAGGATTTCAAACGCAGCCCTTCGGAATTTTCCGGAGGGTTCCAGATGCGTATCGCCCTGGCCAAGGTCCTTGTCTCCGAACCCAACATGCTCCTTCTCGACGAGCCCACGAACTTTCTGGATATAGTATCGATACGATGGCTCGAGAAGTTCCTGCGGTCATGGAAGGGCGAGGTCATCGTGATAAGCCACGACAGGGACCTCGTCGACAGCGTGACAACGCATATAGTCGGCATACACCGCGGGCGGGTCCGGAAGATGAAGGGCGCGACCGCGAAATATTACGCGCAGCTCCGTAAAGACGAAGAGGTGCACGAGAAGAGGCGCCTGGAGGACGAGAAGAAGCGTAAACAGATCATGGAGTATGTGAATACGTTCCGCGCGAAGGCGAGCCACGCCAAAGCCGTCCAGTCTAATATCAAGAAGCTTGAGAAGATGGAGAAGCTTGAGAAACTCGAGGAGATCTACACGCTGGCGTTCTCGTTCAATTATAAAGAGTTCCGCGCCCAGCAGATCATGGATGTGAACGATCTCACGTTTTCGTATGAGGGGAAAGAACCGTACCTGATAAGCGGCCTGAACTTTACCGTCAATAGGCACGACAAGATCGGTATCGTAGGAAAGAACGGTAAGGGCAAGACGACGCTATTGAAACTGCTCTCCGGGAGGCTTAAGCCTGTGGCCGGCAGCGTCAAGACGCATACGGCGGCGCTCCCGGCTTATTACGAGCAGGCGAATACCGCCGACCTTAACGACGAGCTTACCGTCGAAGAGGAGATAACCCCGCGAGGGGCCTTTATAGACAGAGCGCGCGTGCGCGGGATATGCGGGGCCATGATGTTCCCGGGAGACGACGCCGAAAAAAAGGTCAAAATCCTTTCCGGCGGCGAGCGCAGCCGCGTCCTTCTGGGGAAGATCCTCGTTGCGCCTTCCAACATACTTTTCCTGGATGAGCCTACGCACCACCTGGATATCGAATCCTGCCAGGCGATGATGGATGCGGTAAGGGATTTTGACGGCGCGGCGCTCGTGGTAGCGCACGACGAACATTTCCTTAACGAAGTAGCGACGAAACTGATCGTCTTTAAGAACGACAGAGTATTTTTATACCCGGGCAGTTACCGGGAGTTCCTGGATAGCGTGGGGTGGGAAGAGGGCGAGGCAAATACGACCGTTCTGCCGTCGCAGAATGTTCCGTCGGAAAAATCCGCTGCGCCGGCCGTCATACCATTACCGGCCCCGCCGGTCCCGCCGAAGAGCGCGGCAAAAGGGCATAGCGGTAAGATGTCGAGAAAGGTCCGCGCGGAACTTGTCGCGGCCAGATCGAAGATCTTAAAACCTCTCGAAGCGAAGATCAAGAGCCTGGAGGACGAGATAGTCTCGTCCGAGGCCAAGGCGGCGGCAATGAACAGGGAGTTGGCGAAGACTTCGGTAAGAGGGGGGCCCGGCGCCATCCGCAGAAGCGAGCTTTCCAGAGAGCTTAAAGAGCTTACCGAGAGGATAGACGCCTGTTACGCCGGGCTCGAGGCGGCTACGAAAGAGTACGACGCCGCGAAACTGAAATATAGCGGTCAATGACCGGTACGCTCAAAATTTCCTCGCCCATTAATATGATGAGGTGCTATAATATATTATATGCGACTAATCTAGAATATCAGCGTAAGCCGGGCGAATAATCCGTCCCGGCGTTTTTTATAGAGCGGTACAAAAAGGAGGAAGGTATGGCAGAGAATGAAGTAAAAGATGTGGCTGGTGAGAGTAAGAGCGACAAGTTCAAAAGGCTTGCTTCAAAGAGGGTGGTAAGCGCGATATCGAAGATAGAACTTATAGCGAACCTGGCGGCTCCCAGTTACGAATATACGCCCGAAGAAGTAGCGAAGATCCTGGCAGCGCTGCAGGGCTCGGTGGATAAAGTCAAGGCGGCATTCTCCAAACAGAAGATCGAAAAGACGGTATTCACGCTGTAGATGTGGAAAGAGACCTCGGCGAACAGCCGATAGCGAAGATCATGGCCCGGCATGGGCTGAGCGCCCATGATCTTGTGGCCTGCTCGACGGAGCAGATAACGCATAAGATGGTCGGCCGTGCCGTGAAGGGCCGGCGCCTGACGCCGAATGTGCAGCGTAAGATATTGAACGCGCTGAATAACGCCGCAAAGAAGAAGTATCCGCTTAAGGATCTCTTTAACTATTAACAGGGATCCGTAAATATACGGAGGTGGAGGCATGATAATAGCATTGGGAGCCATCGCTGTTTTAATGCTTCTGTGTATCATATACCTGAATAAATTTATGCGCGATATGGCGGTTGTCGAGGCCGCGCTTATCAAAGAACTTAGAGAAATAAAAGGATGGCTGATAAAGATAAGCGAGAAACAGTTATAAGGTAAAATGGACCCGAATATGAAAATCGTGAAACACCTGGGCTGGCTCGGCGGTATAGGGCTGACCGTTATGGGATATGTCCTCGCCGAAGGATGGCTGATCCTGGTGGTCAAGCTATTCGGGTTTTGGGGCGGCGCGGCGATCGTGATGCTGGTCACCCTTCTCTTATCGTGGCTCGTGATCTATTTTTCATCAGGAGCCC
>JAQURV010000143.1 GCA_029004355.1 Candidatus Omnitrophota bacterium | reverse complement strand
CTTACTTGGTAATATTTGTAGTATTTGGATTTTGGATTTATAGACCGATCTGTCATTTGCCATTACTGTGATAGTACCTCACATCCCCTATCCGTCACCAGCACCATATCCTCTACCCGGATCCCTCCGGTCTTCGGTATATAAATGGCCGGTTCGACGGTAAATATCATGCCGGAGACTAGCCTTCCTTCGCTCATCGGCGCGATATTCGGCTTTTCATGGACTTCCATGCCGACCCCATGACCAAGCGCATGGCCAAAATACCTGCCAAACCCCTTACCCTTGATATATTGCCGCGCGGCCGCATCTATATCCGCGATCCTGGCGCCGGGCCGGATAAGTTCGATCGCTTTCGCCTGCGCGTCCCGAACCACCTTCCATATCTTCTCCATACCGGGCCTGGCTCCTCCTACCCTGAAGACCCGCGTCAGGTCCGAACTGTACCCTCTCAGCATGCAGCCTATGTCTAACATGACATAGCTGTCTTTCTTTATCTTGCGCGCCGTCGGTATCGCATGCGGCTTTGACGAACCGGCGTCGGCGGCTACTATAAGTTCGAAACTTGGCCTTGCGCCGGTTTTCAGGAACTCGATCTCGATCTTCCCGGCCAAGGATTCTTCGCTGACGCCGGGTTTAATAAAAGACTTTGCCTTCGCGAGTACGCCGTGCGTCAGGCGGATCGCGTCTTTTATAAGCGCTATTTCACCCGCATCCTTTACGGCCCTTAACTCCTCTATCAATTCACCGGCCGGCTCAAATGAACTTTTGCCCAGGACTTTCTTCAGGCGAACGGCTATCTCATACGGCAGATCCCTGGACTCGAACCCTATCCTTCTCAGTTTTCCTGCCGCGGCGATATCCCTGATGATCTCATAGAGGGATCTTCTGGCCAGCCGCACCTCGAATCCCTTTACGGAATCACCGGCTTCTTCTATATACCGCGAATCGGTGATAAAGTAAGACTTGCCCGAAGTGACTATGAGCGTGGCGTCGTGCCCCGCGAAACCGGTTAAGTATGAAATATTGACGTCTCTTGTCACCAGGAGCGCGTCCAGTTTCTTTTCCCGCAACCTGCCTTTTAAAAGAGCGAGCCTTTTACCGAACTCAGCCTTCTTCGGCATTATTTACCTACCAGGCTTATCGCGGCTTCCAACCCCAAAAGATAACTCATCTTTCCGAAACCCGAGACCTGCCCCTTCGCGACCGGCGCGATCAGGGACGTGTGCCTGAACTCTTCCCGGCTGTATATGTTCGAAAGATGGACCTCTACGGTAGGGATGCTGACGGCGCTTATGGCATCGCGTATGGCCACGCTCGTATGGGTATAGGCCGCCGGATTTATCAGTATGGCGTCAAACTTACCTTTAGCGCTCCCTATCTTTTCGACTATATCCCCTTCGTGGTTCGACTGTACGATCTCAAGCGAGACCTTCTTTGCCTTCGCGCACCTCTCCAGATCCTTATTTATCCCGTCGATCGTAACGCTGCCGTAAACATCGACTTCCCTTGTCCCCAGGAGATTCAGGTTCGGTCCATGTATTACCAGTATCTTACGCATCGCGTTTTATCCTTTCTCTTCTTTCGCTAAGTCTTTCCACTTGATCTTAAATTGCGGACTGAACGCATAGACTAGCCCGCCTGCCACGCTTGTAACGAAAAGGACCAAAAACCACAATATACCTATGACGAAAGCATTCTCTTTGCCGATGATGGGCCCGAATAGGACGACAATAGAGCCTTCCCTTACCCCGAGCCCGTTTATGGACGGAAGCAGGCTCACTACGCAGATTATCGGCATCCGCAGGAGGATCTCCATGGGAGGTATCACAGCGCCGATGCTCACGGCAAGGACGCCTATACTTACAAAAAATAAGATCTGGCTCACTACGGATATCGCGAGACTCTTCATGATAAGGGATGTATGGTTCTTGTAAATATGCATAGCGTTATATATCTTCCTGAGGCTCTCTTCGAGCGGACGGACAAGCATGAGCAGGGCCGAAAACCTTTTGGCGAACTTTTTATTGACCACGAAGAGTATCGCTATTATCGAACATACCGTAACCGCATATATCGCATACCGGACATTCTTATCGATTATCTGGTTCTGCGCAAAGAGGAGAGCGGCTGCGGCCATAAATATCATTGTGACCAGGCCTATGACCCTGTCGACGAAGACGGCTGTGAACGCGGGCAACTTACTTGAATTCTTCCTGGAAAGGTAATATGCCTTGGCAACGTCCCCGCCTATCGAAGTAGGGAGAAAATTGTTGAAGAAATACCCGATGAAAGTCAGCGATATGACCTCCGACAGGGTCGCCTTGGCCACATCCAGGGCATCTACTATAAGCTTTAATCTACAGGAAGCGACTACCGTGGCAAGAAGGAACGCGGTCAAACCGAGAAGCAGCAGGGCAGGACTTGCCCCTTTCATAGCGTCCCATATCTGGAGGTATTTACCCCTCATCATATATAACAATATTATGATAAGAGCAAGGCTTATAAAGGCCTTAAGGAATATCGAAAGGATCTTCTTTCCCATGGGTAAATAATTTAACATACCGGTAGTTATAAGTAAAGAGGAAATTGTGCTCAGGGGATCAGCGGGTCTTGTGCTCCAGGCTGGAGATATGCTGGTCCAGCTTGGTCATAGCGCCCTGCGCCTCATTATTATGTTTTGAGTGGGCGTTCTCTACGTGGCTTATAATTATATTATATATCGTTTTAAACCTTTCATAGTCATTACGCAAGCCGCTTACTTTGGCGAGTATCTCTTTGGCGTTCTCTTCTATCTTAAGGGCCTTCATCCCCTGGACTATGGTCATAAGATATGGATATATCGTCTGCGGCGATGTCGGGTATACCCTCTTCCTGAGGGCATAGTCTATGAGGGTATTATCTTCTCCGAACTGCTTATCCTTGACAAAAGCTTCATAGTAAACGCTCTCGGAGGCGATATACATCAGGGCAAAGTCGGTCGTCTTCTCGCCCGGAAGGATATATTTGGCCGTTTCGTCTATGCGTTTCTTTACGGCGACCGAGAAGGACCTCCAGCAAGCTCTTTTCGCGGCCTCATCCGAAGCGACAAGCATCCTGTTGAAATCCTCCAGGGAGAGCTTTGAATCTACCGGGACCATATAATCCTTGAACTTTATCACAAAATCCACGGTCCCGGAACTCAGCCGGACCTGAGTCTGGTACATATCCGCCGACAAGACATCGTAGAGCGACTTCTCCAGGAGCCTCTCCCCGGCGGAACCGGCCGCCTTGGGCATAGTGAAGAGGTTGCGCAGGCTCGTGACCTCGCTCATTATTGAACTTATCTGCTGCGCTTTCTGGTTCAGGCTCCCCATCCGCTCGTTTAAGCTTTCGATGGTGCTCGATGCCTGCCTGCGCATCTCGTCGGTCATGGGAAGACGATCGTTGAGCCCCGACACCTCTTTTGAAACGTCCTTCAGCCTTATAATGAGATAGAATATTGCCAGGCTCAATACGGCAAGGATGACTACTAATAAGGCCGCAAAGATAATGATCATAAAATTATAACCTCATGGCCTTCTTCAGATGCGGCAACGCCGCCTTGGCCGCCTCCATGCCTTTTTGCACGGTTTCGCGCGCCTTGTCAAAAGCAACCTGGTCGGTATGTCCCAGGTCCACCTTTATCACGAAATCGGCGTTAACCGATTGATGTTTATTCAGCTCTTCGCCGGTTATCTGAAACGCCTGTAATATCATCTGGAAGATGTTCTTTATGGGCTCTTCCCTGACACAAAATCCTACATCGACCGCCAGGACATAATCGGCGCCGAGCGCCCTGGCTATCCTGACGGGAACGCTGTTCTTTATCCCGCCGTCAACGAGGAGTTTCCCGTCTATCCTGACCGGATTGAATATGCCGGGCCAGGAACAGCTTGCGCGGATGGTTTTCACCAGATCGCCGTTCTGATGAACCACTTCTTCCCCCGTCTCGATATTGGTGGTAACCGCGGCAAACGGTATCTTGCAATCCGCGAATGTCTTATTGTCGATCAATCGGCGTATCGCAGCCTCCAGCTTCTCGCCGGCCAGAAGACCCATGGTTGGTATGGTGGGGTCCAATAATTTATTCGCGGAAAAGGAATAGGCGTCTACCTCCATGGCTGCCGGGGATATGCCTATCGAATGCGCGGCCCCGATCAGGGCCCCCATGCTCGTTCCGACGACCATATCAAAAACCATTCCTTCCCT
>JAQURV010000142.1 GCA_029004355.1 Candidatus Omnitrophota bacterium | reverse complement strand
CTTTTTGTGCGCCGCCTTAAAGCGGCGTTTAAAATTTCGATACCTTATGGCGGTCTAGTAAGGACGCGAAAACTGGTCAAGGGCTTTAAGATCTGCCAGGTTGAGCGGCCATCGAAATTTTACCGAGCAAATCGCATGCCTAATGCGATTTGCGTACGCTTAAAGGCGGCCACAAAAGTTGCCGCCGTCACGGGATTGAAAAATTTTACGCTCTCTCCCACTGGCTTAAACGCTTTATCCGCTTAAGCATGTTAGGATGAGTGCTTAAAAGCTCCATCAACCTGTCGCCGAAACCTATCCGGACGGCCTTATTCTGCAGCGCCATGAGTTCGCTGTCGGAGATGGTGCCGCTCTTATCCAGGTCGAGATCCTTCAAGCTCTTGAGTTCCGTAAGCGCCCTCGACGGGTCGCTGGCGAAGAACGCCTTCATGCCCTCCACGTTCTTGATGGCCTCTTTCGGCATCCTTGCCGAACCATAGACCAGCTTGTACAGAGCCGAGGCCAGCTGTGAAGGCTTATTGCCCAGGCCGATAGATCCTTTGTCCGCAAAATATTCGCGTATCCTCGACGCGTAAAGGACGAGCAGGTTGGTGATGAAATAGAATATCAATGCCGCGAGCCCTATGAGCATCGTGTTGGACTGCCTTTCGCGCCTGTTGCCGTAAAACAGGAATTGCCACGCGACCCTGTAAAGTATTATCGGTATGACCGAGAGCATCATGATCGTCAAGACATCCCGGTTCTTGATATGGCTCATCTCGTGCCCCAGGACGGCCTTGAGCTCATCTCTATCGAGAAGACCCATCATGCCTTCGGTAACGCATATCCTTCCGTCCCTTATCGAACGTCCGAAGGCGAACGCGTTAGGCACCGATACTTTAGCGATACCTACGCGCGGGACCGGTATGTTGGCAGCCGTGGCAAGCGAGCGGACCATCGATTGAAGCTCAGGCGATTCTCCGGCCTTCAGGTATCTTACCTGCATGGACCATTCTACCATCTTAGGCCCTATCATATATTGTATGAACATCATGACGAGCGAGATCCCAAGGTAGAAATAGAAGTTCCCTATATGGAAGTAGGCTCCTGCCGCCACTATAACGGCGTAGATTATCCCGAATAGGACCGCCATGAGTAACCACATCCGTAATCTCAAACTCCACATTGTGCAACCCTCCATTCCTTCTAAGACCATAGACTGTAGACCGCAGACCGGAGACCTTTGAAATTTCCGGTCTATGGTCTATGGTCTTCGGTCTTTGGTCTATTATCTAAGCCTGAATGAACACTTCCCTTGCCGCAAGCGCCGCGGCACCCATCACTATCGCGTCCTCTCCAAGGAAGCTGGGCACTATCTTCACGATGCTCGCGGGTTCCTCGAACGCGAACTTCTTCACGGCAGCCTTTACTGGCTCAAAAAGGATATCCCCCGCCGTCTCCATGCCGCCGCCTATTATTATCATTTCCGGATTTAGGAAATTTATTATGTACGCTATGCGAACGCCTAAATTTTTACCGGCGCGCTCTATAAGCTCAAGAGCCAGCTTGTCGCCCTTCTTGGCGGCGTCGATGACGGTCTGGGGAGTTATCTTTTCTTCCTTGCCTTTGACAAGATCGAGTATCTCCGTAGCGGCGCCCTTCCCTATCACCTTGCGCGCCCCCGCAACTATCCCGAGATCCACTCCCCATGGCCGCAGGTGCGTATACTCCTCGACGTAGCTCTTCTCGTCGATCTGGAGGCCGCTGTAAGCTATCTGCGTCTCACCGGCGCAGCCGCTGGAGCCGGTATAGACATCGCCGTTGACGACCATGCCGCACCCGACGTCCGAATAGAGATAGACCAGGTTTTCGACATCCGCGGACGGGTTGAGCGTCCTTTCGCCGAACGCGGCGCAGGAAGCGTCGTTGCCGATATAGACCGGTATGTTGAATTTCTGCTCGATGGCCCTGGCGAATTTCAGGAAGCTGACCCGCGTCCTGCCCCTCGTAGGATCCGTGTCGCGGATAGTGCCGGAAGGATAATCTATGATACCGGAGATCCCTATGCCTATGTTCTTTATCTCGGGCGTATTTATCTTGCTCTTAGCCATCACGTCTTCTATTATTTTGACGACCGGCGCGATCAGTTCTTCCATATTTGTCGCGGGGCGCGGAATCTTGACCTTCGAGGCGGTATTGACCTTAAGGTCGGCGACTATCGCCATTATATTCGCCGGGCTCACATCGACGCCGACAACGTAGCCGCTCTTCGGGTTCAGCTCGAGAAGCTCCGGCCGCCGCCCGCCCGAGGACATGTCGAGGCCGACCTCCAGTATTATCCTTTTATTTATATAGTAATCGGCGTAATTCGTGACGGTAACGATATTGGAGCCCAAAAATCTCGATATCTCCGCCCTGGAGATCGGGCTCTTCTTGCGGATAAGTTCCAGTATGGCAAGGTTTCGCCTCTCCCTGTCCTGCGTAATATGAAAACTGAAGACATTAGAGCCCTTCGTCATAGCCCCATCCTCTTGGTTTTGGTGACACATATATCTTTCACAAAGAGTGTCGCCGTAGAACTATTGCCTGCCGTCAAGGTCCCGAATTCAAACCTTATGACCGATATGTTGGCCAGGTCGATCACGTTCCTCAAGGGCTTGAAGTTTATCGTGTAGGCCTGCCAATCCTTGGAAAGTTTCGACGACATATCCTTCTCTACCCTGTACGACCTGTTATCGGAATCGACTATAACTACCGTAAGGTATTCGTCGCCGGACTCGCCGCGCGCCATGTACCGCACATCGAGCTTGCGCAAATTGAGCGGCTCCCTTAAATATATCTCGTAATTTGCCCAGCCGCTGCCTCTCGAGTTGCACAGCGTGATCTCATCGCCAGTCACCTTGCTGAAGAGTTTCGCGTCACCGCTGAAATCCGCGTTCTTAATGAGGTACTTATTCAGTTCACCGCCCTTTGAAAGATAGAGGCCCTTTTCGCGGAGGCTGCCGAACTTATCGGATCCATCGCTGCCGATCGACGGTATCTCTCCGAGGATCCTTACCTTCACATCGATATTGCTCTTGAAGAGAAGCGTCAGGACCGCCACAACCAGCGCAAGGCCGGCGATGATCCATGGTAATTTCGACGCTTTCTCTCTCCTGTTCTTATTCTTATCGGAAACCTTTAGGTATATCTTCGCGATCTCTTCCTGGGCCGAAGACCTTGTTTTCTCTTTCTTGAAAGGGCTTGTCATCGTCTCTATGATCTTGCTCATTATCCCTTCATCCCCGTCAGTTTTATTCCTTCTATAAAGAAGCGCTGATTGAAGAGGAATATTATGATAATGGGTACCATCGTTATAAGCGAACCCGCCATCAGGAGCCCCCATTCCGGCTGAGCGTACTGATAAAGTTCCTGGAAATACGCCAACCCTATCGGCAGCGTCTTCTTTTCGATCGAATTTGTGACAAGGAGCGGCCACATGAAACTTACCCAGTTGCCGAGCGAGACAAATATCGTGAGCGTCGCGAGCGCGGTATGCGAGAGAGGAAGTATCACCCTCCAGAATATGCCCCACGAGCTGCACCCGTCTATCTTCGCGGCGTCTTCCAGGTCGCGCGGCAATGTCATGAAGAACTGCCGCAACAGGAACGTCCCGTAAGCCGAAAATATGGCCGGTATTATAAGCGCCTTGTAACTATCGATCCAGCCGAAGGCGCTCATCATGGTGAAGACAGGTATCATCGTAACCGATCCGGGTATCATCATGGTCGCAAGATACGCAAAGAAGAGCTTGTCCCTTCCGGGAAACCTGAGCCGCGCGAAGGCGTATGCCGCCAGGGCGCTCGTCGCGACCTGACCGAAGGTGACGACGACGCATACAAATATGCTGTTCAAGTAGAACCGCGCGAACGGCACGACCTTCCATACATCGATATAATGCTGCCAGTATATGGGGTGCGGTATCCACTGTATCTTCTGCATCTTCGTCAGGTCAAACGCGAAGATCGAGTAATTGGATTTAAGCGACGTCGAGATCATCCACAAAAACGGGAGGATCATAGTGACGCCGCCGGCGATAAGGAATAGGTATATAAGGCTCCGCCTGACGGCCTTCCGCGCGTTTGAGCTCTTCACCCTTTTAGCTAATGATACCTCTTCACGCATAACGCTTCCCCTTAATAATGCGCATACTGGACCAGCTTGCCGCCGAACCGCCAGTTGAACAATGTCACCAAAAATATCACTATGAAGACGAACCACGCGATGGCGGCGGCATAGCCCACGTTGTGCCAGCTGTAGAGATGGTTATATATGAGGTACTC
>JAQURV010000141.1 GCA_029004355.1 Candidatus Omnitrophota bacterium | reverse complement strand
CCTCCCCCTTACGGTAAGGGAGGGACCTATCATCTCCACGCTGACAACTTTTCCGTCAAAGACCCTCAAATCATCGTCGGAAAATTGCTCTCCCCCCCGGCATACGCCAGCCGGCATTGCCGCCGCGGCAAATATAACGCTCATTATCACTATCATTCTCACCATTTACCGTCTCCGAACTGGTCCGTACTTTTTATATATTAGCATGATATCTTCCGCGGTGCAAGTTTTAGGGCCCGATTGCCGATGGGTGCGGCGGTACCGGCGGCGTCTCGCCTCCTCCGCCGGATCCCGAGCTTGTCAAGACATGCCCCGCCGTGGACTTAGGACATATGGGGTCGGATCCGACGGCCGGAACGTCGTAACCGGTCCCCCCGCACGTCGGCCACGTCCGGAGATAATCCGGCACAATATCCGTACTCAAGGGCGTTATGCCCACCGCGGCGTTTGCATCAAGCGCCCACATATCGATGGCATTCCGTATCCGCATCATATTCTCGATGCAGGTATTCTGGAGCGCCGCCTGCCTTGATCTCATAAAATTCGGCACTGCCATCGAGGCAAGGATCGCTATGATCCCAACGACGATCATTATCTCGACCAGGGTAAATGCCTTTTCGGACCCCGCTATCCTCATCGGTAACTCCCCCCATCCTTCCATTCGCACAGGAATAACCGGCCTGCCCGGCCATCGCCGGGCGGAAACTGAGAGACGATGCCCACCGGCACTCCTTTTCGTTTCAGTCTGTCTATAACGCCGTATTTAGCGACCAGGTAGCGGATATCGCGGATCGTGAAATAGTCTACTATGGCCCGGCGTTCCCACCCTTCAAAAAAATAGACCGGTATGTTTCCCGAACGATAGATCATATTATACTGCAACGGATCCGACGCCACAGCGTTATGATCGTGTCCGATCTCGTTCGAAATTAGCCGCGCTGAATCTATCGCCTCCCTCCTCAGGAGCATCCCCCGGTTATATTTGTCAGCATACGTCGCCTGAAAAAAATCGTAATGGCGCACAACGAAATATGCCAGATAGAGCAATACGGCAAATAATAATACCGGCCTCCGCCTGCCCCGTCCCGCATCGTCCTCATCGCCATGTACAAACGAACTGGCTATCAGGATAATTACTAAGGGAAAGAGAATGCCCTGATAGCGCAAAAGGCTGTCGTAATGAACCGGAGAGAAAATGATCATACTAAAATTAAAAAGTATCAGACAGGTTAAAAAGGTCTTCTCCCTCACTCTGGAGAAGATAATGGCGAGCAGGGCCAGGGCGCCCAAAAATAGAGAGTAAAATACCTGCCCCGTACTCAGATATTTAAAAAGATCCGCGCTTCGCATGGCTATCAGGGACAGGTAGGTCTTCGGATCGAGCCAAGCCATGTAAAAAGAGGCCTTTCGGACCGCAAGGGCCTCCACTCCATGCAAAGTGAAATCGTACCCGGCAAAATTATCGCCCAGAAAAAAGACGTTTAAGGAAAATATCTCGTTTGCAGTTATAGTTTGAGGGAACCTGTGGTCCATGTAAAGATAAGTACAAATATAAAAAAGGAGGTAAGCGGCCGGTATGGAGCAGAGTATCAGGATCTGCCTTAAACGCGCCCTTCCGGAATATAAAAGATAGATGACGATAAATAGTATGAATAGAAACCCCTGCACCCGTATCGATACCAAAAACCCGAAAAGAAGCGAAAGGATGAAAGACCGCTTCGAAGAGATCGTCCGGGTACTTATTATGTAAAGCAGGGTCAATAAAAGGACTGCCATGAAAGGATACTCCGTAAGGATAAATGCGGAGTGCAGGCAGAAAGCCAGGTTTGTCAGGAGGAGCGCTACGGCAAGCCCTGCCGTTCGCTTACCGTCGATACGCAGGGCGATCGCATAAGTAAGCCAGACGACCATTTGAAAAGAGATAAACTCCAGCGCGATACCGGTAGCAATATAAGGAAGGCCCGCTATCTTTTTGAAGAAGGCCAGGAGACACGGCAGGAATAGAGGCGTAAACAGCAATCCGTTGTTATATCCCAGATCCCCGAAATGAACCGTATGAGGACTCTGTAAAAAATCGGCAAAATTCAAATAACGGATAGTATCCTGAGAGCCGAGCGGATCTATAAAATGAAAAACGGCGACCTGGACCGCGAAGACAAGTAGAAAAAATCCGGCGGCCTTCGCTCCCGATCTTGTTTGACCGGCCCAAGGTAATTCCATATAAGTTTGCAAGCTCTCCGCGCTACTTCTTATCGATAAGGATCCATGCTATGCTCAAGAGGCCCTTCGCGTCTTTAAAAAGGCTCTGCCGCATCCATCCTCTCACGCCTGTCCCTAAGACTATTCCTGGTCACTGTGCTGTTAGGCCTGCCAAGAGGATCCCCGTCATATTCCAGGGTATCCTCGTCGATACCTTTTGCGTTTTTGTCAACGATCCTCTCTTCGCCCGAAGTTACCTTATCTATCTTCCCGGCTGCCGAAGCCAGGACTTCCGAAAGGAAACTGCCTTCCGAAAACAAGCCTTCTTCCCGGCCGCCTTCTTCACCCGCATAGACCGATGCCGCGATCATTATGATAATAACCGCCAAGGATAGCCTCTTCATCTTCCCCCCATTCGTTTCTTCTTGGCCCATCTCTCGGAAAAAAGAAAGAATATCCCGGGACCAAAAGCTATAAGCATCACTGAAAACCCGAGGGCCAGCGAAATGAATGTTGCGTAGCCCGCGCAACAATAATCCTTACTTCTGACCATGACGTGTGTCGGCACGGCGATGAGAAGTTCGAGGATGCTTCCTTTATAAAGGTATCTTATCTGCTTTTCGATCAGATTTTCCGGCTTTAGAACCCTGCTCCACCGAAAGAATACGAGCCCCCAGAGCATCCATCCCAGGACAAGCTCCGAAAGCGCGAGCCACCACATAGGTTCATACAAAGCGTCCTCTCTGATAAATTCACCGATAGCCAGGAACGCCCCCGCGACTAAAAGGGCCATCATAAAACTGCCGGCTATGATAGGAAAGAAGATATGCCTCTTCGTCACGGGTCTCTTAGAGGCAACCCTGACGGGAATGCACAACAGGGCGATCTCGCAGGCCAGGAGCGCCAGCAACCACAGCCAGTATATCCACGAGGCAAATGTTTCTGAAGCCTCTATATGCTCTTCGAGCCCGATAAATGCGAGCCGGATAAAAGGGGCCGTAATTGCGACGAGCAATATCGCATATACGCATATGATCACTGCGGCTGTCTTTTTCATATTATTTATATTTTACTTTAGCCGATAAGATGTAGAACGCCAGCGCAAGCGTCACGGTATTGGCAAGTATTATGGGCAGACTGTTCGTCATGAAGCCATAGCATGCCCACATAAAAACTCCCAGGGAAAATATGACATACATCGGCAGAGAAATATCCCGCGTATGCTTAGTCCGGACGATCTTGACGACCTGCGGCAGGAACGATATCGTCGTGCATATCCCGGCTACCATCCCTACAAGGTCGATCTTATTCAAGTCTCACCCCATTACGGTCTTTTACTAAAGCTTATCGATAAAATCAAGATCCGGCGCCATGCGCGGATCGGGGTTGGCTCTCATGAACTCTATGGTATAGGTGGCCTTCTTTGCCAAGTCGGAGTCCGGGGCCAGCGCTATCACCTTATTGAATAATTGATATGCCTTAGAGTTATTACGAGCGCAAAGATAATAGTATACTCCCATATTATAGACAGCGGCCTGGTCCTTGGGCGAGATTTCCAGTATGCGCTGATTCACCGCATAGAAATCATCGAACATTTTCAGGTTAAAATATATTTCGCTTATCTCATCAAGCGCATCTATATAGAACGCCTTCTCCTCTTCGTCAAGGCTTGACATCTGTTCCATCCGCGACCGGAAGACCGCAAATTCCGATACGGCTTCATCATCCTTCATCTCTTTATAATAGTTCTTGCCTAAAAAGAAATGGGCAGGCGGATAGCCGGGGTCGATCTTTACGGCCTTCTTCAGGAATTGGGCCGCCTTCTTCTTGTTTCCCGTATCCTGATAGAGCCTGCCAAGCATCGATAGCGCCGTCACATCCTTGTCGCTCGATGAAAGATATGCGTTCAGAAGGGATTCGGCATTATCGAATTCCCCTGCCCTTATGCGCCGCTCAACGTCTTTATAGATAAGGGGCGCGGCAAATAGAGGGGCCGCTTGCATCCCCACGATACAGGTTAACACTGTTACAGCCGCTATCCCGATACGCATCTCTTGTTATTGTTTTTTCCTAAAAAAATAGCAGCCCCCCGTTCCTGAGCTGCCTGGACCCTCGATCTATATTTGTCATGGCCATTACGCAATCCTCT
>JAQURV010000140.1 GCA_029004355.1 Candidatus Omnitrophota bacterium | reverse complement strand
GGCAAGAATGTTCGTCAGGTAAGCCAGTTGAGAGGCCGCGCCGGCCGCCAGGGACAGGCCGGAAGTTCGGCAGATATACCCTCACTCGACGATGAGCTTATAAGGTTATACGGCGGCAGGGAAAGGATAGAGAAGATAATGGACCGGCTCGGCGTCGACACGATCGACATGGCGGCGCTCGCCAGGGACCATCCGCAATACGCTAGAGTCATAAACGGCATAGTAAATAAGAACAGACAGACTATCAGGGACAGGGGTTTCGACCAGCGCTCGAACCTCGTCAAATTCGAAGAAGCGACCAGTCCCTATCTCGGGCTCTTCGACCAGTATAAAGTAAATATGGAGTCCGCCTTAAACGAAGATTTTGACCTGCTGACGGATAAGGCGATAGCGGATGTTGTGGAGAGAGAGTCCGGGGTATTGGATGATGAGAACGGCGCGGCGTTATTCTTATATTCGCTGCAGCTGCGCTTTGGCATTGCTTTCGATCCGGCAAAGATGGTCTCTGAGGAATATCGCGGCTACTTCGATTGGGAAAGATATAGTTCCGCAATGACGGCCGACAAAACGGCGTTCAAGCGTCAGCTGATGGAAGGGGTTACCGAAAGTATAAAAGGAAAGGTTGCCCGCATAAATGCCGTCATCTCTATGTTGTCAGATCCCACGAAAGGCAGGAAGGGATTGCTCCGCCAGCTGTTTGCGAAGACCGTTAATGCCGCAAGGCAGGACTACGTCACCGCGATGGCCGATGTCAAAGAGACGATAGGTTTAAGGTCTACAGCTGAAAAAGACCCTGTTCAGGAATATAAGAAGGAAGCCGGATCCATATACGGCGAGGTGAACGCGGATATACCGGTTGATTTCCTCGGGACGTTATGCAGGCTCACCGAGTTCGGACAGTTCGAAACGCAGCTTGCGGCCGCAATGGCCGTTTTGAGCGCGGCACAACCGGATAAGAGCGACGAACTATTAAATAAGGTGGCGGGGCTTTCCGACCGGGAGCTTGCCGAACTTGCCAGGACTTTAGGCGATGAAGCGGCTGCCGAATTCGCGGCAGAAGAAGACGGAAGGAGCGCCATAAGGAAATTGGCGGATTACAGGATAAATATTAGGGGGAAGACGCTTAAAGTAGGCGCCATAGCAGGAGCTTCTGTAGCAGGCTTCCTCCAGTTCGGAGTAGGACCGGTCGTTTCGCAAGTTCAGACTGTCGTTGCCAGGTCGCAGGCGGAGGAGCAGATCGCCAAAGCTATGGAGAGCTGGCGGAAAGAGGCCGAGGCTTATCAGAAATATACGGCCTCTTATACCGATGCCCAAAAGGCATTTAACGACGCGAAGGAAAAAGGCGATGCGCGGGAAGCCCTTAAAAATATCGACATAATGCTGCCTATCCTGGAGCATATGAATGCCATAAATCCGAATTTGCCCGCGAAAAATTTAGAGCAATTGAAAGAGATAAGAGCAGGTCTTATTACATCGCTCTTTGCCGAGTTGAACGCCCCGGCGGCAGGAGAGGCCCTGATCGCAGAAGTCCCGGTAAAAGAGGAGCCGGCAGCCGCCCTTGCCGTTGCCCCGAAGCCCGCTCAGCCGCAGATACAGCCGGGAAGCGTATGGCAGTCCATGAAGCGCGGAGGGGCTTTCGCGACGCGGATGATGTTACTGGGTCTCACCGCAGCGATGGTGCCTGCCCAGCAGACGCCGCAGGTCCAGCCGGGCGCCGAGAAACCCGCCCCGGCGGCCACAAGCGTTACCAAAGAAGAGACCTCCGAGGAGAGATATACAAGGGAGAGCTTGAACTATCCGGATGCCATCAACTCCGAAAACTATGATGAAGCATTCCGCATCCTTAGCGTATGTATAGATATAGCGGCCAGAAGCGCCGAAGAAGGCAAGAAGGGCTGGGGGGAGGCCCTTACCGAATTAAGACGCAGACATGCGGGACTCCTGGAATTGTACGCGGCTAATAGGCCGGACGCTTATCGGGCGCTGCTTGTCGATTCATACGGGCCGCTTATTGCAAAGTATACAACCAACAGGGGTCTTTATATCGAGGCCAGTGATGCTAAAAAACCGGACAAGGCTTTTGATTATGCGGAGATCTGTATTGCCAACATAAAAGAACTTAGAGAAAATGGCGGCTGGAAGATAGATCCCGGACTGGATAAACTGATCACCGATTGGGAACGTTTAAGGACGTATCAACTGGATCAAAAGGAGAAGGCGGCGGTTGCTGCCGTTGCGCCGGCCGCTAAGCCGGCTGTTATCACAGTCCCGGCGCTTATAGAGGATTTAAAAGATAAAGATGTCGCTAAACGCCATGCCGCCGTACTTGCTCTTGGCGTTATCGGGACAAAGGAAGCGGTCTTGGCCATTGTCACGGTATCGAAAGATAAAGAATGGATCGTGCGCGCCGCAGCAGCGCAAGCATTAGGCCATATCGGCGGCGAAGAAGCGTTGACTATATTACCTCAGCTCTCGAAAGATGAAGACGCCGAAGTCCGTAAGGCCGCCGGCGAGGCTATGAAGCAAATAGGGCAGTTCCAGCCGCCGCAAAAAATTCCAGCGAAGCCTGCTGCAGTTGTCGCCGAAACGACTAAGCCGACCGTAACTAAAGAACCCGAAAAGAGGCCCGCGGCGCCTGCCGCCGAGACTGCTAAGCCGGCTGTCACCAAAGAGCCTGAAAAGAAACCTGAAGTATCCGCCGCCCAGCCGGCGAAACCCGGGGCTCCCGCAGCCGAAAAGGCGAAACCCGCTCGGCCTGCCGTCGAGACAGCAAAACCGGCTGTCACCAAAGAACCCGAAAAGAGACCCGCGGCGCCCGCAAAAGTATCGACGGTTCCCCAGACCGTATTTGACTACGATAAGAACTTATACTACGTACCCGGGAAAAACGGCCTATATAATGTGTGCAGGAATCAAGGCGGTAAGCCGGGCAGGAGGATAGCACAGACCGTCGGCCTTAAAGGAGAGCTATATGCCGATACCGGATTCTTTGAAGATGCAAGATCGATCAAAGAGCTGAATGAGCGGCTGGGTAAACCCGAAGATAATAAGGCCAGGTATTACGCGATAAAATACAGTAAAAATGCGCGTGTCCCGGACGAGAAGAAAGGCACGACGGAGATATATTCGACCGATGAACCGGGCAAGGCGGTTTTTGCCACCGGTTCCCCGGACGCCGTCAAGCTGGAGAACGGTGTCGCCGTACTCTTCCCGTTAAGGATGCCGCTAACAGCCCAGGTAAAGAGAGCGGCCATAAAAAATCTCGATGCAAAATTACAGGCCGGCGCCATCGATGAGATATTCTATCTGAGGACCAAAAGAGAGCTCTTGAGAGATATGGTCTCCGACCTGAAGGACCTGAAGGCCATGCCCGGGCCCACCATGGCTGAAGCATTGAACGACATATTTGCCGATCGCAAACTCGGCAGCCTGGCTATCGGCATGCCCCGGGATGTTATCGGCGATCTGGACGCCGAAATAAAGCAGGCGGAAGACGCCGCCAAGGCAAATGACAAAAATCTCGAAATAGAAGAATTAAAACAGCGGTTCATAAAAGGTGAGATAAAGTTCGGCGAATATAGTAAACGGTTTGCCGAGCTGGGTATAGCGCGTGCTGACGGAGCCGCGATCAAGGCGAGGTCGGCGGCGCTTCTTAAGATGCGTCAGGGCGAAGAAGATGCTTTAAAGAAGGCCGAAAAAGCGACCTTTGTAGCGGAAGCCGTAAAAGCGCATGATGTAAGCGTCATAGAGACGCGTATAAAGTCGATCGATAATGCCGTCAGGGTCAATGACCTGAGGGGAAAGGTGCTTGCCAGGATCAAAGAAGACGGGCTTAGCGAAAAGAGGGCGCGGTTCGCGATACTTTACGGTATTTGGGACAGGGAGTTCGCGAGATATTTCGCGTTCAGGATGGAGTATGACCGGACCGAAAGGTTCGACCCCACCGTCCTGGCCGAAGCGGAAAGGCTTTTGGGCGAGTCGTTAAAGCGCCTGAACGATATATCGGCCGCGGTAATGGCCGTCGATAACGGAACATTTAAAGTCGAAGATCTTAGAAGCGTTAAGTTTGCGCCTACGAGCATACCTGCGATCGATGCGCCTTCGGCAGATGTGGAGAACCTATATAACATAACGCGCAATGTCACCGTTGATGAGCTGGCCGAGCCAGTGGACGCGGAATTGAAGCTGGTAGTCTCGCAACTTGTAAAAGAAGGCATGGGATTCGAACCGACGGAAGAACGCGTAAGGTTGATAGCCCACCTGTTCAACAGGCGGTTCGAAAATACCGTATTCACAAAGAAGCAGAAGATAGAGAGGATAGACCGCCTCACCTTCGTATTGAAGGAATCCAGGCGGGTAGGATTT
>JAQURV010000139.1 GCA_029004355.1 Candidatus Omnitrophota bacterium | reverse complement strand
CGCATAAACAGTTGCCGATAAACCGATAGCCATTACTGCAAACGCGAAAAGGAACCTTGCTTTCATGGTATACCCCCTTCAATTTGTGTTGATTTCAAGTATAATACTTATAAAAAAAGAGTCAACAGAAATTTCTTACTTTTTTTACATTTAACAGAATTTGGGATATTTAGACGATCACTATGAACTCGCCCTTTAGGGGGTGGGTGGAAAAATGTTCGATCGCGGCTGAGGCCTTCTCGCGGCGGACCTCTTCGAACTTCTTGGTAAGTTCCCGCGCCAGCGCTATCTCGACATCGCCATAGACCTCAAGGATGTCCTCTAGAAGTTTCAGTATCCTGTGCGGCGATTCGTAGAGGACTACTGTCCGGCCTTCTTCTTTCAGCTTCTTCAGCTGGTTCTTTCTCTTCTGCCCCTTGTTGGAGAGGAATCCTTCAAATGTAAACTTATCCGTGGGCTTGCCGGAAATAGTAAGGGCCGTTACGAGCCCGGACGGGCCGGGGATGGGGATCACGGGGATATTGCTCTCTATACACATACGGATTATCTTATACCCGGGGTCCGATATGCCGGGCGTACCTGCGTCGGAGACGAGAGCGATCGACTTACCTTCCGTTAAAACCTTCAGGAGATATTCCGTCTTCTGGACCTTATTGTATTCGAAATAGCTGGTCGTCGGGACTTTTATACCATACTTATCGAGGAGGATCCTTGTGTGGCGGGTATCTTCGGCTGCGATCAGGTCGACGGTCTTAAGCGTCTCGATGGCGCGCAGCGTGATGTCTTCTAGATTGCCTATTGGAGTAGCGACTACGTACAAAGTGCCGGCCACGAGAGTCCCTAAGACCTAAGACCGGAGACTGTAGACCGGAGACCAAAAATTTTCTTGGAAAATTTTTGAGGTCTGCAGTCTATGGTCTTCGGTCTATGGTCTATCATGCTATTTTCCTCACTCGACGGTCACCGACTTTGCCAGGTTGCGCGGCTGGTCGATATCGTACCCGAATTTCTTCGCCACATAATATGCCAGGAGCTGCAGCGGTATAACGACGAGCAGCGGCGAAAAGAGCTCGTCTATCTTCGGCAATTCTATGACGTAATTGACGTTGTGATGCATTATCTCTTCGTCGCCTTCCGTCGTAATGGCTATCACGATGCCGCCGCGCGCCTTTATCTCCTGGATATTGGAGAGCATCTTGTCGTAAGTCTTCGACTGGACGGCAATACAGACGACCCATGGGTTCTCGTCTATCAGGGCGATGGGCCCGTGCTTCATCTCTCCGGCGGCGTACCCTTCGGCGCTTATATACGATATCTCTTTCAGTTTTAACGCGCCCTCGAGTGCATTAGGATAGTTTATGTTGCGCCCGAGATAAAGGAAATGTGATTTATTGTGTTTTTCGAAATAGTATTTTTTGAATTCGCCGGCATAAGCGGCGATATTGTTATAGTCGGACCTGTATTCGTCTATAAGGCTGTTCATAAGGGCCGGGGCCCTCCTGAACTCCTTTATGATGTGATCGAATTTCGCGCTGCCGATAACCTTCCTTAATCTGCCCAGGTATAGCGTGACAAGGTACAGGACCGCGAGCTGTGCCGTGTATGCCTTTGTCGAGGCAACGGCTATCTCGGGACCGGCATGAGTATAGATGACCCCGTCGGATTCCCTGGCTATGGAGCTGCCGACCACATTGCAGATCCCGAGGGTCTTTGCGCCTTTTCTCTTCGCC
Source organism: Candidatus Omnitrophota bacterium (assembly GCA_029004355.1). Taxonomy (GTDB): domain Bacteria; phylum Omnitrophota; class Gorgyraeia; order 2-01-FULL-45-10; family 2-01-FULL-45-10; genus FEN-1322. The sequence continues at coordinate 2,750 of JAQURV010000139.1, read as the reverse complement.
TCCCTGAGAGCGGCCAGCGAATCTGCCGTCTCGCCGGATTGCGAAATGATTATTACAAGCGTATTCTTGTCGACTATCGGATCGCGGTACCGGAATTCGCTCGAGGTGTCCACCCAGCACGGGATCCTGGCGTATTCTTCGAGCATATATTTGCCGGTGAGCCCCGCGTGATAAGCGGTCCCGCAGGCTACTATCGCGATCTTTGTAAACCGCTTGAGGTCGTTATCTTTTATGGCCAGCTCTTCGAATACCACTTTGCCGTCATGCAGCCGCTCATCGAGAATACCGTCCAGGACCGCGCCCTGTTCGTATATCTCTTTCAGCATAAAATGGCTATGGCCCGCTTTCTCCGCCTGTTTGATGTCCCACTTTATCTTGGACGGGTTCTTTTGTATGATACGGCCGCTGTAATCTTTGATCGTTACGCCTTTTTTCGTTATCGTTATCAATTCGTGGTTATCGAGATAGATGATATTCTTGGTGTAGTCGAGGACGGCCGGCACATCGCTCGCAAGGAAGTTCTCGCCTTCCCCTACTCCGACGATCAAAGGCGAGTCGCACCTTGCGCCTACTACTTTATCGGGTTCGCTTGCATGTATGGCGGCAATGGCGTAAGAGCCTTTGAGCGATCTTATCGTCTTCAGGACCGCCGTTTCGAGATCGTCCTTATAATACTTCTCGATCAGGTGCGCTATTACTTCGGTGTCGGTCTCCGAACTGAATCTATGACCTTCTTTCATCAGGGTTTTTTTCAGGTCGAGGTAATTCTCTATTATGCCGTTGTGTACAACCGCTATCTTGCTCGCGCAGTCGAGGTGCGGGTGCGCGTTTACGTCGTTCGGGACGCCGTGTGTCGCCCAGCGGGTGTGGCCCACCCCTATACTCCCTTTGGCCGGCTCGGATTTCAGGACATCCGTCAATATGCGGAGCTTGCCCTGCCGCTTGACCAGGTTTATCTTGTGGCCTTCTAAAATGGCCACGCCGGCAGAATCATAGCCCCTGTATTCGAGCCTGCTCAAACCTTTGATCAGGACTTCCTGCGCTTTCCTGCTGCCTACATATCCTACTATGCCGCACATTGTGTCGCTCCTGCTTTTAAGTTCCTTTTTTCCTGTATGCTATTTCACCGTTAACGATCGTCGCTTTAACGTCAAAATCCTCGTCGAAGATCGTGATATCCGCGTCCATCCCGGCGGCTATCCTCCCTTTTCTTCTCTCGACGCCAAGAAGCCTCGCCGGGTTCACCGTAAGCATCCTTACCGCGTCTACAAGCTGCAGCCCGCACGCCCTGACGCTGTGTCTCAATGCGCCGATGGTGGTAAGGGCCGAGCCGGCGATCGTGCCGTCTTTAAATTTATATACGCCGTCCCGTTTTTCCACCCCCGGCCGCTTCTCGGCGCGGACAGAATCTGTGATCAGTATCGTCCGACTCGTGCTTTTTACTTTTATTAGGATATCGAACGCCTCTTTGGTGACATGGATCAGGTCGAGCACTATCTCTGCGGTCACCGCGTCTTCCAATAATGCCGCCGAACTCGCCCCCGACTCGCCTCTCTCCGGTCCGCGCATGGCGTTGAAGATATGCGTCGCGTGGCTAATGCCGGCCGCGATGCCGGCGGCCGCTTCTTCATACGTTGCATTGGAGTGGCCTATCGAAGCGATGATGCCGTGGGGCCTCAATAACTTTATGACCGGGATAGCGCCCTTTACCTCCGGCGCTATCGTTAGTATCTTTAGAAGATGCCCGCACTTTTTAATTATCTCGAGCGTCTCTTTTCTGCTCGGTCTTTTTATGTACCTCCTGTCTTGGGCGCCCGATTTCTGCCTGCTTATGTAAGGCCCTTCGAGCCGCACTCCCAGCACGTTATGCCCGAAGGCGCTTATCTTCACAAATTGTTCCACCCGGCGTATCTTGCCGTATATATTTTCGAGCGGCGCGCACGATTCGGCGATGACCACCGAGGTCGTTCCGTATCTTGTTTCATTCCTGAATATATCGTCGGGCGAGCCGTGGATATGCGTATCTATGAATCCGGGCGAGATATAAGCGCCGAGTGCATCGATCGATATGGTGCCTTTCGGGTGCCGCATCTTCTTGCCGACAGCTGCGATCTTTTTCCCTTCGACCAGGACCGCCGAGTGCGGCAAAAGAGCGTCGGGAAAAATAAGTGTGCCATTCTTGATTAAGATGTGAGACATGGTAGTAGCTTTAAAGTCCTTCGTTCAAGCTTGCGAAGCAAGCTTGATACTGAAGCGCCGTAAACGATGCGACGAACAGAAGCATAGTAGGCGCTGAAGTACCTTCGTCAGCTGCCCGAGCTGATCTTAGGTCCTTCGTCAGCCTGTAGTCTAACCACAGCTTCCTCAGGACCAAATTCTGCTATAGTCTAACTCTGGCAGAATTTGGCGTCCCCAACCGGTCTACTTCGCCCTTCGATGCGTATAAACACCGGTAGGGCTTCGTAGGACCTTGCTACACTATTCCTGCGAAGCCATACCTCAACCTAACCGGTAAATGGCAAAGCAGAATGGCGTCCCCAACCGGATTCGAACCGGTGTCATCAGAATGAAAATCTGATGTCCTAGGCCAGGCTAGACGATGGGGACGATTTGGTTATCAATGTTTTAAACGCATTGCCTCGTTTTAGAGCCTTTATATATCGCTCTCTAAGAAGAGCGTTATGTTTGTCTATGATCTCCTCTTTGTAAACAAGATACCAAGGTCCTTTGTTCTTGGTAGATTTGGTACG
>JAQURV010000138.1 GCA_029004355.1 Candidatus Omnitrophota bacterium | reverse complement strand
AAAGCTTTTCAGCTTTGAGCTTCGAAGGACCCATCCCTACGAAGCCGTGCACGAAAGTAGCACGGCGAAGTAGGATGGGGTTTGACCTTTCGGCTTTGCCGTAGCATAAGGCCTGTTCAGGTTATTTTAATAGCGATTATTAAATCAAGAATACGGATATTAAAAGCCGCGCATGCGCGCGGATAAAGCCCTATAAAACAAAAGGCGAAGCCGCGGCAGGACCCGAAAAATTTCAGGACGGAAAATTATGAAGTATCTTATAGTCAGCGCGGATGATCTGGGGCTGTCCGAAAGCATAAGCCGCGGTATCATCAAGGGATACGAAGATGGGATAGTCACATCCCTGAACGTGATCCCGAGTGGTAAGGCTTTCTATAGCGCCGCGTCAGCGCTAAAGTCCCTTAAGCCGGAAGAGATCGGCGCGCATCTTGCCTTGACAGAGACCTCTCCCGTGACAACCGGCGAAAAGATACCCACCCTGGTCACCCCGGAGGGAGATTTTCACAAAAGCTATCCCGGATTTCTTGCGAGGCTCATATTCAAGCGGATGGACAAGGCCCAGATCTACACAGAGTTAAAAAGCCAGATGGAGAGATTGAAGGCCATGGAGATCCCCATAACGAGCATAAGCAGCCATCAGCATATCCACCTCTTGCCGCAAATTTTAAAGATTTTTATAGAGCTGGCAAAGGAATATAACGTACCAACGATACGGTATCTGCACGGCGAAAAGATCCGCTATCCTTACAACTTGAAAAAGCTATACAAGAGATGCGTCCTAGAATATTTTGACAGGGGCGTAAAGAAAGCGCTGGACAATGCGTCTATCCGCCATGCGGATAATTCACTGGGATTCCTCGATGGGGGGAATATCCGCGAGGAACTCCTCATGAAGAAGCTGAAGGACTTGCCCGAAGGGGTAACAGAGCTGATCACGCACCCGGGTTTTATAAGCGCTGAAGTTTTGAACAGGTGTATCTTCCACAAGAATTGCGAAACAGACCTTGCCGCAGTCGTAAGTCAACGTGTCAGGAAAGCGCTCACCGATAATAACATCAAACTCATCTCGTTCGGAGAGCTCCCGAAGCTACGTGAGCTGATATAGGTCCTTCGTCGGCCTGTAGTTTAACCGCAGCCTCCCCAGGATCATTTTTGCTTGAGTAAGATTAAGGCAAAAATGGTGCGGAAGGAGGGATTTGAACCCTCAAGTCTTGCGACACAGGCTTCTGAGACCTGCGCGTATGCCAGTTCCGCCACTTCCGCACGAAACCACAGTATACCTAAAAACCAGACTTATGTCAATTATGACCATAGAACCGCCCGTATTGCTTTTGTGCTAATATTATGTTAATATAAAGTGCTAAAAAATGACAGACAAGATCGTCGCCACTAACAGGCAGGCAAGGTTTGAATATAATATACTCGAAAGTTTCGAGGCCGGAATAGCGCTTACCGGCACGGAAGTAAAGTCGTTGCGCACGGGCAAGGCGAGCCTAAGTAATAGTTTTGCAAGGATAGAAGGCACCGGAGTTTTTCTGCACGGCATGCATATTGCGCCGTATGCCTTCGGCAATATAGCAAATCCGGATCCGCTGCGGCCAAGACAGCTGCTTTTGCATAAGAAACAGATAAAGCGGCTCGCCGGCGAAGTAACTACAAAGAAATTGACGATCATCCCGCTCAAGGCCTATTTCAAAGGCAGCATAGTTAAAATCGAGATAGCCCTGGCAAAGGGCAAGAAATTATACGATAAACGCGCGGTTATCAAACAGAGAGAGTCGGACAGGGAATTGAAAAGAGTTTTAAGGAATAAGAAGTAGTATTGTTCTTTAACATAGCTATCGGGGGTGACAGGTTTCGACCCAGATGCGCAAGGTCTAAGCAGCATGTAGAGGTTGTCGGGAGGCCCTCTTTAAACACCTGGCAAAAAATCAAATGCTGAAAACGTAAAAGTTCCAGCAACGGTGAACGAACTCCTAAGCACCATGCAAGTGGTGCCGGGACCAGTTCTACCGGTAGCGTTACCTTTATAAGGTAACCCGCCAACCGGTCCTTCTCCTGCGGGGATCGGATTGACGACACACAGCAGGATGGTCCGGGTTGTTTAGCCTTTGGCGGCCCGGACGAGATCTTCAAAGGATACCTTCTTGAAATTCCGCCTATTGAAGTTCAAGAAGGGAAATTAAAGATTAGGATAAACATGTAGCGGCTTATTCTTTGACGTTCGGGGACGCGGGTTCAATTCCCGCCACCTCCACCATAAGGTGTGTTATCTAAGAACTGATTTTAAGGTAACGCGCAGGGAATTGAAGCGAGCGAGCGCCGAGCGAATAGCGAGGAAAAGCGCTATGCGCGACAGCGAGCGAGGGGAGGCTACGCAGGCGCCTCCGGCGCCGAAGTAGCCAATTCCCGCCACCTCCACCAAAATTTGTCCGAATTATATTGAAACAAATTTTGGTGAGATCTCGCCCTCCAAAATTGTTTGCAATTTTGGAGAGGCGGATCCACCATTCGCTATGTAAAACGAAGCACATTTTAATGAATAAACGTTATTATACATATTTCCGTCTAATTATATTAATAAGCTGTATTGCGGTGACTTTGGCCGGATGTGCGGCCCAAGGCTCGTATTTCAGGATCGACACTTCTTTGCAGAAAGAGGTCAGGGCCTTTAACGGCGGGGAGTATATTTCCCTTGCCAGGCTCAGCGATTTTTACTCTTTGGATTATAAGTACGACACCTTTACGCAAACGGCCCTTATAAGCAAGGCCTCGACGAAGTTAGTCGTCAGGGCCGGCAGCGATAGAGCGCTCGTTAACCGGGCGGTAGTGAAGATAGACAGGCCCGTTGTCTTGAGCGGCAACGCTTTATTCGTTCCGCTCACCTTCGTAAAGACCTATTTCGGTCCGCTGGTCAGCTATCTTCCGCCGCGCAGACCGGTGCCACAGGTCGAGGGGCCCAAGAGATTCAGCATAAAGACGATAGTGCTGGATCCCGGCCACGGCGGCAACGATCCGGGCGCTATCGGCAGAAGGGGCCATTCGAAAGAGAAAGACCTGACGCTCCAGCTGACAAGGAAGATCAAGGAACTCCTGGAGAACGAGGGCCTCAGGGTCATAATGACGCGGGATAAGGATGTGTTCATACCGCTCCCGAGGAGATCGGAGATAGCCAATAAGAGCGGCGCGGACCTGTTTGTAAGCGTGCATATAAACGCTTCGCGGTCGAGATCGCTCCGGGGTTTCGAATGTTATTATCTTTCTAACGCGACCGACGATAATGCGCGTGCGCTCGAAGCTTTCGAAAACGCCTCCCTGAAGCTGAGCGGTACGGCGTCCGCTGAGCGCTCGCGCCTTCTCGACAAGACTCTATGGGACATGGCCCTTACGGAGAATAGGTTAGAGTCGGCGGAGCTTGCGAGCTCGATCTGCGATTCTGTCGACAGGGGTCTTGCCATAGGGAATAGAGGCGTCCGGTCGGCGAGGTTCTATGTGCTGAAGCATGCAAATATACCGGCTGTGCTCGTCGAGGCCGGGTATGTGAGCAATAAGTACGAAGAGCTGAAATTGATGAACCCGGAGTTCCTGGACAGGATAGCCGAATCCGTGGTCGACGGCATCTTAAAGTATAAGAGAGAATACGAAAAGACGGAGGGTTTTACGCGCATATGACCGACGCAAGACCTATAGGGATATTCGATTCCGGCGTAGGCGGACTTACGGTTGTCGGCAAGATCCAGGAACTGCTCCCGAATGAGGACCTGATCTATTTCGGCGATACGGCGAGGGTCCCTTACGGCACAAAGTCGGAAGAGACCGTGACGAAGTTCTCGGTGGAGAACATAGAATTTCTCATGACGCACAACGTGAAGCTCGTCATAGTGGCGTGTAATACGGCCTCTTCCTTGAGCCTGGATTTTTTGAAGCGCTGTTTCAGGGTCCCGATCATCGGCGTCATCGAGCCGGGTGCGCGCGAGGCAGTGAGCGTTACGCGCAATAACAGGATAGGCGTTATCGGTACTAACGCGACGATCTCGTCGGGGGCATACGAGAAGGCGATAAAGAGGCTCAACCCGCGGTATTCGGTATTTCCGCAGGCTTGCCCGTTATTTGTCCCGTTGGTAGAGGAAGGGTGGGCCGATAATAAAGTAACGAAGGCGGTAACCGAGATATATCTTGAGCCTGTCAGGAAAAGATCGGTCGATACCCTGATACTCGGCTGCACGCATTACCCGATCCTGAAAAAGATATTGGGAAGAGTAATGGGAAAGGATGTTGTCCTGGTGGACTCGGCCAGGGAAGTCGCGAAAGAGGCCAGGGAGATACTCGACGCCGGCGGATTATTGAACGGCTCCAAGTCGAAAGGGAAGCATAGATTTTTCGTCAGCGATGAACCCAACCGTTTCGTCCGTATCGGCGAGAGATTTTTGAACAGGCGCATCGACTGCGCGAAGAGGGCGGTCTAGATGTTCGAGATAAAAGTAAAGGCGGATTTCAGCGCGGCGCATAACCTGCGCGAGTATGAAGGAAAATGCGAAAGGCTCCACGGCCATAATTGGGCGGTGGAGGCCGTCTTCAGGTATAAGACGCTCGACCGGAACGGCCTCGCGGTGGA
>JAQURV010000137.1 GCA_029004355.1 Candidatus Omnitrophota bacterium | reverse complement strand
TTACTGTGCTCACATAACTTGAGTTTTAGGTTTTAGAAATCGAATGCCGCCACGAGTTTCAGTCAGGACTGGCACTAGGTGATGAGGAGATGTTTAGCTGATTTTACTGGTATAATTTTTTCACTGCTGCTAGAGGAATTTCCCGAGGCATTCGTGCTTAAGCGGGGCGTTAAAATTTCGAGGCAGCGTACGAGAAATTTTACCGAGCGAAATTTTCACATGGCTGAAAATTTCGCGTCCCCGCGAAGCACAATGCCGAGAGGAAATTCCTCTAGGTATCGGAAAATTTTATGAATATGGATAAACTTAACGAATTGTTACTGACTGTGCAGAAGCCCGGACGCTACGTCGGGGGCGAGTGGAACGCCGTCAAGAAAGAGTGGACGGCGGACAAGGTCAAGTTCCTTCTCGCGTTCCCGGACGTATACGAGATCGGCATGAGCAACCTGGGCATGAAGATCCTGTATGGCATACTGAACGGCCGTGACGATTGCCTTGCCGAAAGGGTCTTCTCTCCATGGCCCGACTTCGCGGCTGTGTTGAAGAATAACGGGATCAGCCTCTTTAGTCTGGAATCGCGCAAAGCCTTGAAAGATTTCGACATAATAGGGTTCAGTCTCTCTTACGAGCTTGGCTATACGAACGTATTGAATATATTAGACCTCGGCGGTGTTGCGAAAAAGTCCTCCGAGAGGACCGGCGATGAACCGCTTGTGATCGCGGGCGGACCGGCATGTTTCAATCCGGAGCCTATGGCCGAGTTCATAGATGCGTTCGTCATAGGTGACGGGGAGGAGGTCATCGGGGAGATAGTCGAGGTGTACAAAGTCACCAGGTCACAGAGTCACCAGGTCACCAGAAAGGAAGCGCTGCGGGCACTTGCGAAGATAAAAGGCGTATACGTCCCATCGTTATATAAAGTCGACTATAATGCGGACTTTACCATAAAAGCCTTTACTCCGTCCGAAGCCGGCGTGCCGGCGCTTGTCGATAAGAGGGTTACCATGGACCTCGAGAAGGCATTCTATCCCGCCGGGCAGATCGTACCCAACATCCAGATCGTACATGATAGGATAGCGATAGAGATAATGCGTGGGTGCAAGCATGCCTGTTCGTTTTGCCAGGCGCAAGCCATCTACCGGCCGTGCAGGGAAAGGTCAAAAGAGTGTGTTTTGAGACTCGCCAGGGAATCCTACGAGAAGACGGGCCACGATGAAGTATCTCTCCTTTCGTTGTCAAGCGTCGATCATTCGGGCCTCAAAGAGATCGTCGAGGGCTTAAACTGCGATTTTGCGGGGAAAGCGGTATCGGTATCGGTCCCTTCCTTGAGAATAGAAGATGCGCTCAAGAACATCCCCGCCCTGGTCTCTAAGGTAAAGAAGGCCGGGCTTACATTTGCGCCCGAAGCGGGAAGCGAACGCGTAAGAAAGGCGATAAACAAAAATATAGATATAGATAGGTTATTCGCCGCTCTTTCCGAATCGTTCAGGGCGGGATGGCGCCATGTTAAATTATATTTTATGATAGGCCTGCCGCAGGAGAACGAAGAGGATGTGCTTAAAATAGCCGAGCTTATATATAATGTATCCGACGCCAGGAAAGAAGTAGACGGAAAGTGCGCTAATGTCACCGCCAGCATAAATTCTTTTATCCCAAAGCCTCATACGTCCCTTGAGCGGGTGCCTATGGATGATAAAGAGGTGCTGGAGAAAAAGAAGTCTATCCTGAGAGAGGCTATGCGATCAAAATTTGTTGAGCTCGATTTTCATTCCTTCGATATGAGCCATCTCGAAGCCGCCTTTGCCAGGGGTGACAGGCGGCTTGGCGAAGTTATCTTCGAGGCGTGGAAGAAGGGGGCCAGGTTCGATGGCTGGCAGGATCGCTTTAACTCCGGCTTGTGGGCAGAATCGTTCGCGGCTATGGGGATCGACCCCCGCTTTTATGCTAACAGGCAACGCGGCCCCGAAGAGATCCTGCCGTGGAAGTTTATTAGGCTTTGACGAATTTGACAAATGTTAATCTATATAGTATAATTAAATTACTATAATCCCGAAGGAGGTAGTGATGAATATTTTCAAGAGGGTATCCTTGGTTAATAAGGGTTTGAGATACAAGCTACTTCTTGCATTCAGTCTTATGTCGGTCATACCGCTGTTGGCCTGCGTCTACGTCATTTCATTATATGTATTTCCACAGTTGGATTCCCTGGCCAGCGTTAGCGTTATCGTCGTCGTCTCAATATTTATCGCCCTCCTGGGACTATTCCTTGCAAGGAGCCTTGTCGATCCCGTTATAGATATGGCCATAGAAGCCAACATGATCGCAAGCGGCCATTATGATAAAAACCTGACGGTGGCTACCGACGACGAAGTAGGGAACCTTGCCGTCTCGATCAATACGATGACGCAGAAGATAAAGACCAACCTGGATGAGCTTAAGACATACGGCCTGAAGATGAAGGAGATAAATAGCGATGTGCATAAGAAGGTCCTGGCCCTGTCGAGCCTTCTGCAGATAGGCGACGTCATCTCTGCCGGCTCTATCCAGCTTGAGCCGCTTCTTGAGATGACGGTAGAGAAGGCCGCGGGGATATTTGAATCGAGTTTTGGCATCCTGTATCTGGCCAAGGACGACGAATCCGATTTCCTGCCCAAGATAGAATACGGAGAGGATGTCGGGCCGCTAAGAGAGATCATAGTTAAGAGAAAAGGGCAGGGGCTTTTGGACAAGGTGATTGAGAACCGCTCTGTGCTTATTTTCGATAGCTCTGTAAGGCTGTCCAAAGACATGGAAGGCTTCAAGGCCATATATAACATTAAGAATATCCTGGCTATACCTATATACTCAGGCCGAAGGAATTTTGGCATTATGGTTATAGGGAGCAATCTGGAAGATTATAAATATAAAAATGATGACGTGGAACTGCTTAAGGTCTTTGCCAAGCAGCTCACCATAGCCATCGAAAGCGATCTCCTGAATAAAAAGGCGGACGAACTGGCCATCAAAGACGAGCTCACGGACCTTTACAATAAAAAATTTATCCTGAACAGGCTCGGTGAAGAGATCAGGCGTGCCATATTCTACCAGAGGCCATGCTCCTTCGTCATCTTCGGCATAGATAGTTTCGACACCTTCCGGACCGCTCACGGTGAGCTGATCGCGGAGGAAGTCCTGAAGAAGGTATCGAAAGTCATAAAAGATAACATGGTGCCGGTGGGTAAAGCCGCGAGGATCGCTGGCGATGAATTTGCGGTCCTATTGCCGGAGAAGAACAAGAAGGAAGCGTTCTCCCTTGCCGAGGAGATCAGGAAGAAAGTTGAGGGGGCCAGTTTTTTAAAGAGCGGCAATGGGAACCTTACCGTAAGCGGCGGCGTCAGCGAAAATCCTCTCGACGGTGCGACCAGCGAGGAACTCTATAAGAGGGCCGGAGATCTCCTGAGAGAGGCGCGGAACACCGGTAAAAATAAAGTGATAATGTAAATTGCGGGGAAAGGGGATAAATGGCTTACGATATAGATAAATATATAAAAATGATGGTCGAGAAGAACGCCTCAGACCTCCATATAGGCGTAGGCACTCCCGTGCATTTAAGGATAGATGAAATCCTATTCCCGGCCGACAGCGCAATACTCGCAGAGGAGGATTGCAAGAAGCTTATATATAGTATCCTGAGCAATGAGCAGAAGGAGAAGTTCGAACGCGAGCTTGAGCTCGATATGTCATTCGGCGTTAAAGGTTTGGGCCGTTTCAGGGTGAACGTATTTAAACAAAGAGGAAGCATAGCTTCTTCGATAAGGCTCATACCTCACGAGATATGGTCATTCGAGCAATGCGGGCTGCCTACCAATACCGTCCTCGACTTTTGCAATAAACCTAAAGGGCTCGTCCTGGTGACCGGAGCTACAGGCAGCGGAAAATCTACGAGCCTTGCTTCCATGGTCGATTGGATAAACGCAAACCGCGCCTGCCATATCGTAACCATCGAAGATCCTATAGAATTTATTTATAAAAATAAAAAATCCGTAATAAACCAGCGCGAAGTCTACAGCGACACCTACTCCTTCGGAGCGGCGCTTAAACATATCTTAAGGCAGGATCCCGATGTCATACTTATAGGCGAAATGAGGGACCTTGAGACGATCGAATCGGCCCTTATTGTGGCCGAGACCGGACATCTTGTATTTGCGACGCTGCATACATCGGATTGCGTCCAGACCATAAACAGGATAATAGACGTCTTCCCGGCCCATCAGCAGCAGCAGATACGTACGCAGCTGTCGTTCGTACTCCTGGGCGTCTTGTCGCAGCAGCTCATCCCAAAGATCGGCGGTAAAGGGCGGGTACTAGCTACGGAGATCCTGGTCGTTACGCCCGCGGTCAAGAGCCTTGTCAGGGAGTCTAAGGGCCATCAGATCTATTCCGTAATGCAGACATCTCAAAAAGAGGGTATGAAGACGATGAACCTGTCTTTATATGAGCTCTATCAGAAGAAGCAGATATCTTATGAAGAGATGTTCGACAGGTCTACGGATCCGGACGATCTCAAAAGAATATTTAAAAGGTAGGGTATTTATGCCTTCGATGAAACGGATAGTTTCCAAACAGTTGGGTGATCTGCTCCTTGAGAGGGGAGTC
>JAQURV010000136.1 GCA_029004355.1 Candidatus Omnitrophota bacterium | reverse complement strand
AGGAAGCTTTAGCCGCGCTCTATGCTCCGTCAGCCGGTATAATCAGCCCATACAGGTGGGTCTACGATTTTGCCGAGAATGCCGCCAGGAACGGCGTCGAGATCCGCACCGGGACAAAGGTCGAAAATATTTTACCGTTAAAGCCAGGTTTTGAAATAACCGCTTCTAACGGAAAATTCCGCGCCCGCTATGTGGTGAACGCCGCGGGCCTATACGCCGATGAGATATCGCGTATGGTCGGCATCGCCGATTTCAGGATAACGCCGCGAAAGGGCGAAGAATTCCTCCTCGACAAGAAGAGGGAGAACCTGACCAAACACCTCTTGTTCCCTTTGCCTTCGAAGAGTTCGAAGGGGATGCTGGTCACGAGGACCTCCGACGGTAATCCTATGATAGGCCCGACGGCGGAAGACGTCGGGGATAAAGAGGACCTCTCGACGAGCGAGGCAGGGCTTGAAAAGGCGCTCGAGGGCGCCAGGCGGCTGGTCCCCTCGATAAACGGAAATGATATCATCGCGTATTTCGCGGGCCTCAGGCCGGTTGCGGGGGAGGATTTCATAATCCGGCGCGAGGATAAGGCGCCGGGTTTCATCACTGTCGCAGGCATCCAGTCCCCGGGCCTGACAGCCGCGCCCGCGATAGCCCTTATGGTGGCGGGCTTATTGAAGAAGAGCGGCCTCGGAATGGCCAGGAAGCCCGTATTCTATAAACACAGGCCAAAAGAGGTCCATCTATTCGCGATACCGCCTGAAAAGACAAAACGTTTCATAAAGAAGGACGCTTCTTACGGCGATATAGTCTGCAGGTGCGAGATGGTCTCAGCCAAAGAGATACGCGACGCTATAGCGCGGGGCGCGCGGACGATGGACGGGATAAAGTTCAGGACCCGCGCCCAGGCAGGCAGGTGCCACGGAAGTTTTTGCACTACAAGGATCATGAGGATACTCGCGGAAGAGACAAAGACGCCGCTTGCCAAAGTGACGAAGCGCGGCCGCGGTTCGGAGATAGTGAAAGAGGAGAAAGCGCATAAAAAATAATAAAATACTAAATGCGAATATCGAAATCCGAAACAATTTTCAAATAACAAAATTCCAAATAATCAAAACATAGCTTTAAACATTTAAAAATTTGGATATTCGAATTTGTTTAGTATTTCGGATTTAGAATTTCGAGTTTAAAGGAGTAACGAATTGAATAAGAGAGATCTTGTTGTAGTCGGCGGAGGGCCGGCGGGTATGGCGGCGGCTGTCGCTGCGCACGAAAACGGCGTAAAAGATATACTTCTCGTAGAACGCGACCAGTATCTGGGAGGCATATTGAACCAATGTATACATACCGGGTTCGGTCTCGACTATTTTAAAGAGCTCCTCACCGGCCCTGAGTATGCCGACAGGTTCATAAAGAAGATAAGAGCGATACCCGATATCGAAATATCCTTAAGGTCATTCGTTGTGCGCCTTGCCGGCGACAGGACGGTCACATATCTTAAGCCGGGCGGCATGTTCCATGTCCGGCCGAAAGCCCTCATAATGGCCACCGGATGCCGCGAGAGGACGCGCGAGATGATCCATATACCGGGTACAAGGCCCGCGGGCATATTCTCCGCCGGGCTCGCCCAGAAGCTGATAAATATCGAAGGCCTGCTGCCGGGTAAAGAAGTGGTAATAATAGGCTCGGGCGATATCGGCCTTATCATGGCGCGGCGTTTTACGCTGGAGGGCGCTAAGGTGAAAGCGATACTGGAGATACAGCCTGCTACGAGAGGGCTGGCCCGTAACGTCGTCCAGTGCGTCGAGGACTTCGATATACCTATATATTTCAACCATAAGGTATTGAAGATAGGGGGAAGGGACAGGGTCGAGAAGGTAACCGTGGCGAAAGTGGACGCGGCGATGAAGGAAGTCCCCGGCACCGAAGTCGTGATAGATTGCGATACAGTCCTGGTGTCGGTCGGACTGATCCCGGAAAACGAAATGATAGAGATGGCCGGCGTCGATATAGATAAAAGGACCAATTCTCCCGTTTCGAAAGAGGTCAACACGACGTCGATACCCGGCATCTTCGTCTGCGGCAATTCTTTCAAGGTCTACGATTACGTCGATTCCGTTACCGCCGACAGCGAACTTGCCGGCAGGCTCGCCGCGGAGTATATAAGAGGAAGAGCATGACGAAGATAATCGCTCTGCTTCGCCAATCGATGCGTAAACTTAGGTATGGCTACGCAGAAGCATTCTGCCCGCAAGATTCCTGCGAAGCCCTGCCTCAAATTGACGTAAGGAGGGCGTAGCAGAATGACGAAGAAGATGGTCTGTATAGAGTGCCCGAAGAGCTGCCTCATCTCGGTGGACATCGAGAACTGCAAGGTTGCGAAAGTGACCGGCGCGAAATGCCCGCGGGGCGTTAAATACGCCCTGGCGGAAGCGGTAACGCCTGCGCGGCTCTTTACCGCAACGGTCATAGCCGAGGGACTCGACTTGAAATTGATCCCGGTGCGGACGGATAAGCCCATCCCGAAGAAAGATATCTTCAGGGCCGTGGAAGAGATCAGAAAGTTGAGGATAGGAAAGCCGGTCAAGGCAGGCGAGACGATCGTCGAAAATTTTCTCGGTCTCGGCATTAAGTTGTTGGCGACGAGAGAGGCGGTTAAAGGAGGGTGTAAGAATGTCTAAAATCCTTATCGTGGAAGATGAGACCGATCTGGTAACATTTATGACACAACGGCTGGTGAAGGAAGGTTTTGAAGTTATCTCCGCTAAAGATGTTTATGAGGCCGTAGAGCTGGTGCGCAAGGCCAAGCCGGACCTCCTCATACTTGACCTTATGCTGCCCGCAGGCGGCGGACTGACCGTCTTGAAGAACCTCAGGGCGGATCGTGAGTATGCGCACATCCCGGTCGTAGTGCTTACGGCGAGCCACAGCCCAGGGTACAAAGAAGAGGTTTTAAAAGAGGGCGTCCAGGCATATCTGGAGAAGCCTTACGATAGCCCTAAACTTATAGCCGCGATCAAGAAAGCCTTAGCCGGGAAGTAGGATACTTTGATGCCGATTTCACACGCTGTAATATTAGGGATCATCCAGGGTCTTACCGAAGTCCTTCCGATCTCAAGCTCTGCCCACCTGGTCATCGTCCCATGGTTCTCCGGATGGCAATATCAGGGCCTCTCTTTCGACGTAGCGCTCCATCTCGGGACGGCGCTGGCGCTGGGTATATATTTCTTCAAAGATTGGATAGATATATTTAAAGCCAGACATAATATGCTGTGGTATATCATAGTCGGCACGATACCGGGCGCCCTTGCCGGTCTTCTGCTGGAAGAGAAGGCGGAGACGGTATTCAGGTCGCCTGTCGTGATAATGACTGCGCTCGCGGTATTTGCCGTTATCTTATGGATCGCGGATCACGCCGGGAAGAAAGATAAAGCGATGGATAAGATAGGGTTGAAAGAGAGCCTTGCGATAGGTCTCGCCCAGGCGATCGCGATAATCCCGGGTGTTTCAAGGTCGGGCATCACGATAACCGCAGGACTCTTTGGAGGGTTTTCCCGCGAAGCGGCCGCGAGATTCTCCTTTCTCCTGGCCACCCCTATCGTATTTGCCGCCGCGGCGCTGAAACTCCCGAAGCTGCACGCCGCCGATCTCAACGCGGCTTTCTGGGCGGGCGTGATAACTTCCGCGGCAAGCGGATTCGCCGCGATCCATTTCCTTCTTAAATTTGTCAGGAAGTCGAGCCTGAATATATTCGTATTCTACAGGATAATTTTTGCTATAGTTGTCCTGATATTTATTGTTAGAGGTTAAAATGTCAAAAGAGAAGATACTGATAGTAGAGGATGAAAAAGATATCGTGAAGATGCTCGAGTACAACCTCAAAAAAGATGGCTACGGTACTTTTTCCGCGCGTAACGGGGAAGACGCCATAAAGACGGCGGGCAAAGAACACCCGGACCTTATCCTGCTCGACCTGATGCTGCCTGGCATGAATGGCCTGGAGGTCTGCAAGATATTGAAACAGGACCGTAAGGCCGCATCCATTCCCATAATCATGCTTACCGCCAAATCCCAGGAATCCGACAAGATCGTAGGCCTTGAACTGGGCGCGGACGACTATGTTACAAAACCTTTCAGCCCGAAAGAATTGATCGCGCGGATCAGGGCTGTTTTGCGGCGCATAAAAGAAAAAGACAAGCTTCCCGAAATATTAAAGATAGGCGATATAGCGGTCGATTTTTCCAGGATAACCGTAACCGTCAAGGATAGACCCGTCGAGCTTACCTCGAAAGAGTTCGAACTTCTGAAGACTTTGATAAAAGCGAAGGGCAGGGTCCTTTCGCGCGATCACCTCCTGGATACTATCTGGGGTTTCGACCAGGCCTCGGAGATCCAGACGCGGACGGTCGATGTGCATATAAGGACGCTCAGGAAAAAATTGAAGAGCGGATCGAAATATATCGTCACCGTCAAAAACTACGGATACAGGTTCGAAGATGAAGATTAGAAGCTTCGGTCTGAAGTTGATATTTTCCTATATACTTGTCATCCTGATCCCGTTCAGCGTAGTCGCCTTCTTTTTGAACAGGAGCCTCGAAGCGAATTCTCTCCATAATATCAAATCCTCACTCGTCAGCCAGGCGCAGCTGAT
>JAQURV010000135.1 GCA_029004355.1 Candidatus Omnitrophota bacterium | reverse complement strand
TGCTCACGCCCGAGGCCTTCAACGCGCTCTTAAAGACGCTCGAAGAGCCGCCGAAGCACGTCAAATTCATATTTGCGACCACCCAGGCCCATAAGGTCCCGCCGACAATACTCTCGAGGTGCCAGAGGTTCGATTTCAGGCGCATCGGTTCCGCCCAGATCGTAGAGAACCTTAAAAAGATAGTAGGCGCGGAGGCCCTGGAGATAAACGACGAAGCGCTCGGCCTTATAGCCAGATACTCCGACGGCGGTATGCGCGACGCGCAGGTGATGCTCGACCAGATAACGTCGTTCGCTAAGGGAAAGGTCACCGCGAAGGATGTCACGAAGATACTCGGGATGGTCGAAGATGAGGCGTTATTCGAATTATCGGCGGCTATCAGGGATAATGAGGCCGCCAGGGCGCTGGGCACCCTCGACCGGCTGACGAGCGAAGGCAAAGACGCCCTGCAGGTTGCCGTCGGTTTGATCGAACATTTCCGCAATATCGCCATATGCAAAATAGACACCGAAAATAACAGCCTGATAGACGCCGGCCCCGACAAGATAAAGCGTTATCGTGAGGAGGCGGCCGCTTTTACAGTGGAAGAGACCCTCTACATCATATATACGCTCGCGAACGCCATGGATTTTATAAAGAAGTCGAACCTTGCAAAAGTGCCGCTCGAGGCGGCGTTAGTTAAGCTTACTTTAAAACGTCCTGCCGTATCTTTAACCGAGATCCTCAAGAGAGTAGAGGCGATCGAAAAAGGCTATTGCAGGCCGGAAACCGCGGCAAGCCCGGTAAGGATGCATGCGCCGGAGGTAAAGACGGCGCCCTCGGAGACAAAACCCAAGCCGTCCGGCGGTCTGCCGAAATCCGCCGCCCTCGAAGAGATCTCAGGCTCATGGCAGGCGATAATAAACCACATCACGCCGACGAAGATATCGGTCGCGTCATATCTGCAGGAAGGTTATCCGGCTTCTTTAGAAAAGAACACCCTCTCGATCGGATTTTCGAAGACGATGCAGTTCCATAAGGAAGTGCTCGAATCCCCCGACAACAGGAGCCTGGTAGAAGCGGCCGTGAAAGCCGTCCTCGGCAAAGAGCTCAGGGTCACGTTTATCCTCGTGGAGCCGCAAGCCTTACCGCGCCCCCGCGGGGCATATCAATATGAAGACGGCGACGATATCTCGCAGGAAGGCGCGGTTAAAAAAGAGGTCGACCCCATAGTGAAGGCCGCGATGGAGATCTTCGGCGGTGATATGGCGAACGGACCCTCCGGCGAGGGAAGGCCCAGATGACCGACTTTCCGGTTTCGATGAGGCTATTGATCGAGGAGCTTTCGAAGATGCCGGGGATAGGCCCCAAGACGGCGCAGCGCCTCGCTTTTTACATATTAAGAAGCCCCGACAATGACGCCGAAGCGCTCGCCGCGGCGATCCGGAAAGTGAAGGAATCGGTCCGGTTCTGCGGCGTATGCAACAATTTAAGCGACGAAGATCTTTGCGAGATATGTAAAAGCCCCTCCAGGACAAAGTCGGTCCTTTGCGTGGTAGAGGAACCCAACGATATAGTTACGATAGAGAAGGCGCGGAATTTTAACGGCCTGTACCATGTCCTGTTAGGCTCATTATCGCCTCTGGACGGGATAGGGCCTTCTGAATTAAAGATAAAAGAGCTGCTCGACAGGGTAAGGAAAGAAAAGTTCAAAGAGATAATCATAGCCACCGATTTTAATACGGAAGGCGAAGCGACCGCACTATACCTCACAAAGATCCTTAAGGGTTCGGGCGCCAGGCTGACGAGAGTAGCGTATGGGATACCTGTAGGCGGCGGTCTCGAATATGCGGACCAGGCGACCATAACGAAGGCGTTCGAAGGCAGGCGGGAGTTAAAGGCATCGTAAAGGCCTTGACAGCGCCCCCATTATCTGCTATATTTTTATGCGATTATCCTAACCTTAAAGAAAGGGGATAGATATGACTGGAGTATTTGATGCGATTAAGAGGGGATTTAGCGTTGCTACAAAGAATCTAGGTCTTGTCTTGATTTTGATCATATTTAATCTTATCGGTAACCTCACGAGTCTGCCTTTTGCGGTACAACCCGGACAGACTCCGCCGCCTGAAATGATGGCAGGGGCTATGATATTTACGGTTGTTTTTATCCTTATAAGCATATTTATGCAGGGCGGGTCGCTCGGCCTTGTAAGAGACAGTATAAAGGAAGGCAAGATGAAACTCGCCTCCTTCGTTACGTATGGAGCCAAATATTACCTTAAGCTCCTTGGCCTGGGAGTCATTATAATCCTGATCATAGGCATAATAGCTTTGATAGCGGGGCTTCTCATAGCATTGACGGCTCCCCTGAACAACGTGGTCATCTCCGGGATAGCGATAGCGATAGCGATAGCGATCGGTATCATAGCCTCGCTATTCTACTTTATCCCGTTCGCGCTTTCACCTTATGCGCTTATATGCGAAGGACTTGGGGTCGTCGCTGCGCTGAAGAGGGGCCTGGTCGTCGCGAAGAAGCCGTTTGTCAGGGTATTCCTTATAATACTTCTCTTCGTGATACTTATACTTATTTCGTTGGGCGTCGGTCTGGTCTTCGGGTTCCTGGTAGGCCTGATCAGCGCGGTAGTGCCGGCCACTGTAGGCAAGATACTGATGGCTGTGGTGACGAGCATAATCAACGGTTATTTAGGCATTGTAATGATGGCCGCGTTCATGGTATACTATCTTGGCTTAGCGGCAAAGACGGAAAAGACCATATAATTTAGAAAGAGTACCGGTTTCAATGAAAGAGTTAACTGAGATTCGCTGGCATGGAAGAGGCGGCCAGGGAGCAAAGACGGCCGCCCTTCTATTTGCGGACGCTGCACTTGCGCAAGGATTGTATATACAGGCATTCCCTGAATACGGCCCGGAACGTATGGGCGCGCCCGTAACCGCATTTAACCGTATTTCATCCAAGCCGATACTCCTGCATTCCGGCGTGCTCAATCCTTCGATCGTGGCAGTCCTCGATCCGACCCTGATAGAGACAGTGGACGTAACAGACGGCATACCCGACAGCGGCGTTCTCCTTATAAACAGCGAAAAGTCACCCGTGGACATAAAGAAGATATTCAATATAACGGGCCCGGTCAAGGTCTTTACGGTAGACGCTTCTACTATATCTAAGGAGACCATAGGCAGGGAGATACCAAATACGCCCATGCTTGGGGCGCTTATAAAGGCTACCGGCATACTCGATTTTAAGTCTATGATCGAAGATATGCGTAAAAAACTTGAGAAGAAGTTCAAAACGAAGCCTGAAGTCATCGAGGGTAACCTCAAGGCTATCGAGCGCGCGTATAACGAGGTTAAAGGTTAAAGATGGCTAAAGAAGTTAAAAAACCGGGTTGGAAGGCGCTGCCGGAAGCGGATGTTATAGCGGGCGGCGGTACGGCGAGGGAGTTCAAGACCGGCGATTGGCGGTCGATGAGGCCCATCCTTATTCCCGAAAAGTGCATAAGCTGCCTGACCTGCTGGATGTATTGCCCCGATTCGGCCGTCATAGTAAAGGACGGCAAGGTCGTGGGGTTCGATTACGACCATTGTAAGGGCTGCGGGATATGCGAGCATGAATGCCCGGTCAAGGGAAAAGCGATAAAGATGATCTCCGAGAAGGAAGCAAAAGCCGGGGAAAAGAAGAAATAATATGGCTAAGTCCAATATACTGGCGAGAACCGGGAACGAAGCTATGGCGGAGGCGATGCGGCAGATCGATCCCGACGTAGTCGCGGCCTATCCCATAACGCCTGCGACAGAAGTGGTCCAGATATTTGCCGGTTACGTCGCGGACGGCGTCGTGAAGACAGAATTCGTCCCGGTCGAGAGCGAACACTCGGCTATGTCCGCCTGTATCGGCGCAAGCGCCGCCGGCGCCAGGGCCATGACCGGCACCTCGAGCCAGGGCCTGGCCCTTATGGCCGAGATGCTCTACGTAGCGGCGGGCCTGAGGCTTCCGATAGTTTTAGCCGACGTCAATCGCGCCCTTTCGAGCCCCATCAACATACATTGCGACCATTCCGACACGATGATGGTCAGGGACGCAGGCTGGATACAGATATTCTCCGAGAACGCCCAGGAAGGTTACGACAATATGATACAGGCGATGAAGATAGCCGAGGCGGCGAAACTGCCGACCATTGTCACGACCGACGGGTTCATCATAAGCCACGGTATGGAGCGTATCGAGATACTTTCCGATGATGATGTGAAAAAGTTTGTAGGCGAATATAAGCCGGAGCATTACCTTTTAAATATGGATAAGCCGCCTATCACGATCGGCGCTCTGGACCTGCAGGATTATTATTTTGAACACAGGCGCCAGATAGCCGAAGCTATGAAGGATTCTAAGGCGATAATAGAGAAAGTCGGTAAGGAATACGGCCAGAAGACGGGCCGCTCCTACGGACTATTCGAAGAGTATAAGCTTGAAGACGCCGATTGCGCAATAGTGGCGATGGGCTCGACGGCCGGTACAGCGAAAGTCGTGGTCGACGAGCTGAGGGAGAAGGGGCTGAAGGTCGGCTTATTTAAGCCGAGAGTATTCAGGCCGTTCCCCCAGGACGAGATCGCGGATGCCTTAAAAGGGCTTAAGGCTATAGCCGTAATGGACAGGTCCGATTCGCTGAACGGGT
>JAQURV010000134.1 GCA_029004355.1 Candidatus Omnitrophota bacterium | reverse complement strand
GGCTCGACGCCGGCGATAGACGCGCAGACGCGCCTCATGCTGGGCAAGTATATGAACTTCTACGTAACCGAAAAATCCCGCAAGCCGACTTCGTCAAAATAAATTTTCGATTCCTCCAAAGATCCCCTCTCGGGGTTGTGTCTCGCAGGGACGCGAAATTTTCAGCCATGTGAAAATTTCGCTCGATAAAATTTCTCGTACGCTGCCTCGAAATTTTAACGCCCTGCTCGACACGAACCCCTCGGGGGGATCTTTCATTAGTAAACGAAAACTTCCGTCGGAAGTGCTTGTTGGATTTTTCGTCTACTCCGGCCCCAGAGGACGAAGCAAGAAAAATTTTATTTGTCAGATGACAGAACTTTTGGGTGCTTGCCGGAGCGGCGTTTAAAATTTCGATACCTTATGTCGGTCTAGTAAGGACGCGAAAACTGGTCAAGGGCTTTAAGATCTGCCAGGTTGAGCGGCCATCGAAATTTTACCGAGCAAATCGCATGCCTAATGCGATTTGCGTCAAGCGAAGGCAACACCCAAAAGTAAATGTCGGACTTATATAAAATTTTTCTTGCATGAGAAATTTTTCTATGCTATACTTGCAACGTTATGGGAAAAGTATTAAGCTTAATCATCGGAACGGCAGTAGCGGTTATAGGAGTAGTGCTCTTAGTGATATGGTGGAGCGACTTCGCGATCGTTTTGAAAGGTTCCGTGCCCGTAATGCTGATATTTGGCGGCGTCATCGCGGTAATCGCAGGCCTGAGCGAGTTGAAAGACGAGATGGCCGCCAAAGAAAATAAATAACGCACTCCTACACGGTCTTCGCCGACGGCGAGGGCCGTTTTTTTAGATAATGGGTACCACATACACCTCTACTAATAGTGTCCTCAGGTTTAAAAACCACAATATATGGTATTTCTATTTGACTTATTCGCGGAAGTGTGATATAGTCTATGACCGGAATCATGGAAATTATTTTTTATAAAATGTTTCGTTAAATTGGAGGTAGTAGAAGCATGGAAGGGACAAGCGACAGGAATTTGGGGTTGTCAGAAAACGCTATAAAGGTTTTGGAGAAGCGCTACCTTAAGAAAGATGCCGACGATAAGGTGGTGGAGACGCCCGCGGACATGTTCCGCAGGGTCGCGAAGAATATAGCGACGGCCGATTCATATTACGGCAAGACGGGCGCCGAGATCGCAGAGACGGAAGAGGATTTTTACGAGATGATGACGAGGCTGGAATTCCTGCCGAACTCTCCGACGTTGATGAACGCCGGCCGTGACCTGCAGCAGCTATCCGCATGTTTTGTTTTATCGATAGAAGATTCTATGGAATCGATATTCGAAACGATAAAAGATACCGCGATCATACATAAATCCGGCGGCGGCACGGGTTTCAGCTTTTCCAGGCTCAGGGCTAAAAATTCCAGGGTTCGTTCAACGGGAGGTATCTCGAGCGGTCCGGTCTCGTTCATGAAGGTCTTCAACTCTGCCACGCAGGCCGTGAAACAGGGCGGCACGCGCAGGGGCGCCAACATGGGTATCCTTAGGGTCGATCACCCGGATGTCCTCGAATTTGTAACTTGCAAAGAAAATGATAAAGAGATAACCAATTTCAATATCTCGGTCGCGCTTACGGAAGATTTTATGAAGAAAGCCTCCTCCGGCAATGAATACGACCTGATCGATCCGCACACGAAGAAACCGGCCGGAAAACTCAACGCAAAGGCTGTCCTCGATCTTATAATAAAGATGGCGTGGAAGAACGGCGAGCCCGGCATAATATTTATCGATAGGATGAATAAAGATAACCCGACGCCGGCCGTAGGTGAGATAGAGTCGACAAACCCGTGCGGCGAACAGCCGTTGCTTCCTTACGAGAGCTGTAATCTGGGATCTATAAATCTTTCAAAGATGGTGGAAGAGGGGGAGATCAACTGGAAGAAGCTGGGCGAGACGGTCAGAAAGGCCGTCCACTTTCTCGACAACGTCATAGATATGAACTCCTATCCGCTCAAGCGCATTGAGGATACGACTAAGGCAAATCGCAAGATAGGCCTGGGCGTAATGGGTTTCGCGGACATGCTGTTTATGCTGGGTATAAGTTATGATTCCGAAAGTTCGATACAGATAGCCGAAAAGATCATGAAGTTTATCCTTGAGGCGGCCAAGACCGCTTCGCAGGACCTGGCCTCCGAAAGAGGCGCCTTCGCCAATTTCGATAAGAGCATATTTAATGTCCCCGGCGCAAAACAACTGCGTAACGCTACTTTGACCACTATCGCGCCTACAGGCACTCTGTCGATAATCGCTAACTGCTCAAGCGGCATAGAGCCGATCTTCGCCATCTCTTATATAAGGAACATAATGGATAACACCAAACTCATCGAGGTCCATCCTTACTTTAAAGAGGTAGCATTGAAGGGAGGTTTCTTTACTCCCGAGCTTATGAATATCATTGCTCAAAAAGGATCCATAAAATCTTTGAACGAGATACCCGAAGAGATGCAAAAGATATTCGTTACGGCTCATGATATAGAAGCGATCTGGCACATAAGGATGCAGTCCGCTTTCCAGAAATATACGAATAATGCCGTGTCGAAGACGGTAAACCTTCCTCAAGCCGCTACGATCGAGGATGTGCGTAATATCTACATGCTTGCCTATGAGGGTGGATGTAAAGGCGTTACTATATACAGGGACCATTCCAGGGAAGAACAGGTCTTAAGCGTTACTACTGCTAGAGAAGTCAAGCAGCCGGCCGCAACGAAGATAAGCCCGCGGCCGAGGCCTCCCGTTACGGTCGGCACTACTACTAAGATAGCTACAGGATGCGGTAACCTGTATGTAACGATAAACGAGGACAAGGACGGCCTGCCATTCGAGGTATTTATGTCGATGGGCAAAGCCGGCGGCTGCGCGATGAGCCAGCTCGAAGCTATCGGAAGGCTTTTGTCTTTGGCCCTGAGAAGCGGTATAGAGACAAACTCCATTATAGAACAGCTCCGCGGTATAAGGTGCCCTTCGCCCAGTTGGGAGAAGGGTGGAAGGATATTCTCCTGTAGCGACGCGATAGCGCGTGTTCTTGAGAGAAGGATAGTAGAATCTAAAAAGAAGGCACCTCAGGCTGCCGCCGGCCCGGATGAGCATATTGATAAACCCGCGGCTGAAGGCGCGGCTTCTACCCAAACCCAGAAGATCACAAAATCCAAAACTGAGAATATCGTAGGCGTCTGCCCTGATTGCGGAAGCGCCCTATGGCATGTCGAAGGATGTATGGTGTGTAAATCCTGCGGCTACTCTAAATGCGGTTAGTAAACCCCGCCAATTTATGTTTTGCCAACTCAGGGCGGGGAGTCCTGCCATGAGTATTAGGAATTATGCCTGGGCGGGAAAAAGTTAGCTTTTAGACTTGCCAAAACGGCGTTTTGTGGTAAACTTTACTCAATAGTGATAGAGTCAGGCAAAGGTAGTCCCTCGGTGCGGGAGTTAGATGACAGCACCTCGGGACGATTTGTCAGAGTGAGATTACAACAAATCGGAGGTGCTGTATGGATTGGTTGACGTTCGTTGTAGTTGATCCTGTGAAGGCGATGTTGATAAAGATATGGAGTTATGTACCCGCCATAGCAGGCGCGATTGTCATCCTAATCGTAGGTTGGCTTATAGCGAAATTGGTGGAGGCTGTAATCGTCAGGATCCTTAAGGCTGTACGCCTGGATTCGGCAAGCGACAAGGTAGGGGTCTCCAATGTCCTGGCGCAAGGAGAGATAAAGCTGTCTCTCTCGGAGTTGATAGGGGTTGTCATATATTGGATCATTATACTTGTAGTTATCGCGACGGCGCTTGGGACGCTCAATCTGACTGTTGCCGCGGATCTGGTGTCAAGGCTCATAGAGTATGTGCCTAATATACTGGGCGCGATATTTATCCTGATAGTCGGAGCTTTCCTGGCGGATTTTGTCGCCACGATAGTGCGGACTACCGCAGGGAACGCCGGGATAAAGAAGGCAAGCCTGCTCGCAAAGATGACAAAGATAGTCCTTGTCATATTCGCGGCGGTAATTGCGATCGAACAATTGAAGATAGCTTCGACGTTAATAGTGCTGGCCGTTAACATCATCCTTATATCGGTCGGTATAGGCATAGCTATCGCGTTCGGTCTTGGCTGCAAAGACATTGCCGGCAAATTTGTCCAGGACCTTGTAAACGATCTGAAGAAATAGGACCGATCGTATTTGAATAACACAGTAGGGGAGGCTTAAAGCCTCCCCTACTTATTTTTTGCTTTTTTATATATTTCATCTATAATATAGCCTCATGGAGCCTTCCCTATACGTACACATCCCATTTTGCAGGAGAAAGTGCGTCTACTGCAATTTTTACAGTTGTGTATATGATCCCGGCACAGCATCTTCCTTTGCAGACATCTTGAGCACCCAGCTTATCGGACTGGAACAACGGGTCTATTCGATATATATCGGCGGCGGGACTCCAAGCGTTCTCGACAGGAGGTTTCTGGAAAAGGTGTTTGCCGCCGCAAAGAAATTTTCGGTCAGCTCGGGTGAATTTACAGTGGAAGCCAACCCGGAAAGCTTGGACGAAGACAAGATAAAGCTATTCCTCGATAACGGCGTCAACCGTTTAAGCATCGGCCTCCAATCGTGCGATGAGCGAAAGTTAAAAAAAATAGGA
>JAQURV010000133.1 GCA_029004355.1 Candidatus Omnitrophota bacterium | reverse complement strand
AGGAAAGAATATGGCATGAAAGTGCTGCTGATATTCCTGGGCGCACTCGTAGTCTCTTCGGTTCTGCTGGGGGCAGGTTTTCAGGAGCTCGGATGGTAAAAAAACCTAAAGCGGCAAAAGTGAAAGTGCTGATGATCGACGACGAGCGGGATTTTCTCACGGTCTTGTCCGAACGGCTTGGGGCGAAGGGTTTCGATATCGTAAAGGCGTTCAACGGAAGGGAAGGGCTTGAAAAGGTATATTCCGAGAAGCCGGACATCATAGTACTCGATCTCATGATGCCGGAGATGAACGGCTACGATGTCTGCAGGAAGCTCAAGATAGACAAAACCTACAAAGATATCCCCGTGATCATGCTGACCGGGAAATTCCATCCGGACGATATCGAGTTCGGTAAAGAGATGGGCGCGGACGCGTATCTTACAAAACCGCTCGACCTGGAGCTTTTATTGCATAAGATAAAAGCGTTTTTACGGCTGAAGAGGATAAAAAAAGCGAGCCTATGAATCCGTTGCATGCGCTATGGACATTCCCGGCTATAGTTTTGGCAGCCATGCTCATGGCTTGGGCGGCCGAATGCGGGCAATTCATTATTTCTCAAGGGCTTGCTCTGGCACTGCTTGCATGGGTGCAGACCCTGCCGGAATTTGCCGTAGAGGCGGTAATTGCGCTCGATGCGGCAAAAGATCCGTCCAAGATGCACCTGATCACGGCCAATTTCACGGGTTCTCTTAGGCTGTTTGTGGGATTGGGCTTTCCGATGGTATATTACGTAAGCCTTTTCTTCCGCAGGAAGAGCGAAGGAAAAAGGTCCCTTTGGACGATAAGGCTCGAAGACGAACATTCGATAGCGGTACTCTCCATGCTGCCCGCCCTTCTTTATTTTCTTGTGATCTATTTCAAGAGGACCCTGAACATATTCGACGGACTCGTACTGTCCGCGATCTACTTTACCTACTTTTACCTATTATGGAAGATGCCTCCCCACGACAAGGAAGAGATCGCGGATCTGGGGCGCGTACCAAAATATGTAATGCGGCTAAAACCTCCCGCTAATATAATAGGCATCGCGGCTTTCTTTATCGCAGGCGCCGCCATCATATATTTCGCAGCGCATCCTTTTCTTAATTCGATGCTCGCCATAGCCGTTACCATGGGCGTTTCGCAATTCGTCTTCGTCCAGTGGGTCGCGCCTTTTTTGAGCGAATTTCCGGAGAAGCTCTCGGCCTTTTACTGGGCGAGAAAAGTGAAGAAGGCCCCTATGGCGCTCATAAATTTCGTCTCCTCTTCCATAAATCAATGGACCATCCTGGCGGCGATGATACCCTTCATATATTCTTACGGAATGGGGAGGGTAGCCCCTATTATTTTTGACGATCACCAGAAAGTCGAAATACTACTGACCATCGTCCAATCGTACCTGGCATTTCTCTTTCTGGCGAGCATGGATTTTAATATGTTCGAGGCAACGGCGCTCTTTATATTATGGCTCATCCAATTTTTAGTTCCGGAGACAAGGGTTGCGATAACCTGGGTTTACGGCGCCTGGGCTCTCCTTGAGACCATTCGCCTGGCCGGGAATTTTAAAAGGCCTAACGCATTCAATATTTTTGTGAAGTTAGTCAAGGCGCAAAGTGATATAATAAAGGAAAAAAGGGGGTAATCATGGAATTTAAGAGAGTGCTGGTAGGGATCGTCCTGGTGCTTTTAATGGCAGCGCCGCCTCTATTCTTTACGAAAACAACGCAGGCCGAAAACGATTCCAACGACCAGTCCGGCGTGATCATCGGTAAGCTCAACCAGGTGCTGGATAACCAGAAAGCGATCGCCGCGGATATCGCATCGATGAAACAGGAACTGAGCGTAGTAAAGATAAGGGTAACGCAATCTCAATAAGCAAATACTATGGCCAATGAAAATATCTCTTATGTGGTGGCGTTTACCGCCGGGTTCCTGACGTTCCTATCACCCTGCCTCTTGCCGATAATACCTTCGTTCATAGCTTATATAACCGGTATATCCTTTGGCGACATGACGGATGCGGGGAAGAGAGCCGAGGTGAAGAGAAAGGCCGTCGTACATTCGCTTCTCTTCATATCCGGGTTCTCGCTGGTATTTATCCTGCTTGGCCTCACCGCCACATTCATAGGCAAAGCGCTCTTTAATTACCAGAAACTGATCCGGATAGCAGGGGGCGCATTCATCGTATTGTTCGGCCTCTACCTTATGGGAATACTCAGGCTGGATTTTCTCGGCAAAGAGATAAAGATAGGGTTCAAGTCGAAAGGCGCCAGCTATATCGGATCGTTTTTGATAGGCGTGACCTTTGCGGCCGCCTGGACGCCGTGCGCCGGGCCGATACTCGGCTCGATACTGCTGCTTGCGGGAACGAAGACGAGCATTGCCGAGGGAGCAAAACTTTTAACGGCCTATTCGCTGGGTATCGCCGTGCCTTTCTTCGTAACGGCGCTCCTCGTGAACACGTTTATCGCATACTTCAACAAGCTTAAAAAATTTATGAGCGTCGTAAATATAGTAAGCGGCGTTTTTCTCGTTATCGTCGGTATCCTGATAATGACGAATTATCTCGGCATCATAGCCGCGAGACTGGAAGCCGCATTTACAAAATAAGGAGAATATCATGAAACATCTCGGCAAGTATTTGATGGTATTTATAGTGCTGGCCTCGCTCGTTTCCTGTTCGCAGTCGAGCGCGATCGAGGTCGGGCAAGCCGCGCCGGATTTCACCTTGAAGGACATGGATGGGCAAAGCGCCAGTCTTTCCGATTTTAAGGGCAAGGCGATGATCCTTAATTTCTTCGCCAGCTGGTGCCCGCCCTGCAGGAGCGAGATACCGGATTTTGTCGAACTGCAGAAGGCTTATGGCGATAAAGGCTTTACTTTTATAGGCGTGAGCCTGGTAAGCGCCGGCGAATCTAAAGATTTTGCGGCCAAGATGGGCATAAACTACCCCATACTTATTGACGACGGTAAAGTGAGCGCCTCTTACGGGCCGGTGAGGTCGATCCCGACGACATTTGTTATAGACAAGAATATGAAAGTGGTGAAGATGTATATAGGCTCGAGGTCCAAAGGGACTTTTGAGGCGGACATAAAAGGGCTGCTCAAATAGCCCGGCAACAAATCAAAAAGGAGCTAAAATGGAAGAGAAAGTCAAAGAGGCGTTAACGAAAGTAAGGGCTGTCCTGCAGCAGGACGGCGGTGATATAGAATTGGTGGCGATAGAAAAGGGCGTTGTGAAGGTCCGGCTAAAAGGCGCCTGCGCAGGATGCCCGATGAGCCAGATGACCATGACGAATTTCGTAGAGACGGAGCTTCGCAAGGAAGTGCCGGAGATAAAGGGCGTCAGGGCGGTCTGAAAGATCCGGGAGAAACCATGGAAGCCGTGTTAAAGGTAAAAGACTTAAGAGTATCCTATCCTTACGGGCTTGGCAAAGAGAAGGTTGCGCTCGACGGGCTGAGCCTTACGGTAGGGAAGGGTGAGGTCTTCGGTCTTCTGGGACCGAACGGAGCCGGGAAGACGACGCTCATTAAATCTATCCTGGGGTTTGTCGGCGTAAAGAGCGGCTCGATCGAGTTATTGGGGCACGCAACCCTTTCTTTAGCGGCAAAATCCCGCCTCGGCTATATGCCGGAAATAGCAAATTACTATTGGTTCATGACGCCCGGCGAGATATTGGATCTATTCGGCGCCCTTGCGGGGATGAAAAGGGCCGAGCTTAAAAATAAAATACCCGCAGCCCTTGAACTCGTCGGGCTCTCCGGCCAAAAAAACGAACTCGTCAGGACATTTTCCAAAGGTATGCAGGTCAGATTGAATATTGCCCAGGCGATATTGCACGATCCGGAATTCCTTATTCTCGACGAACCGTTCTCCGGGCTCGATCCGCTGGGCAGGATCGACATACGGAATATCCTTAAGAAGAAGAAAGACGAAGGCAAGACGATATTCCTATCCTCCCACGAACTATCGGAGGCAGAGCTCATCTGCGACAGTATGTGCATAATGAAGCAGGGAAAGGTGCTGAAAGAAGGGCCGATAAAGAAAGCTCTCGACGAGCGTGGCGAGCATTCGCTCGAAAATTACTTCGTCAAAATAATAACGGAATAACTATGAAGAACGTGATCGTATTGGCCGGCGCGGTAATAAAAGAGTTTATACGACGCAAGGACTTTTACCTCATATTTGCCCTGCTCCTGGTCATCATACTGTACGCGGCGGGCATATCTTTCGGCGGGGAGCGCGGTTTCGAGCGGTATTTCAGGGAGATAGGGATATCGTTCACTTATATCTTCTCCGTTATAATAGCCGTCGTCTTTGCTTCGCGGCAGATCCCGCATGAGCTTGAAGCGAAGACCGCATACCCTATCCTCGCCCATCCCGTCTCGCGGGGCCAGTTCATCCTCGGTAAATTTTTGGGCGTCCTTTTGATATCGGTCATAAGCTTCACATTCTTCTATGCGGCCATACTTGTATCATTTTTTTTAAGGGGCGATTTTTCGAGCCCGCCGCTTCTCCTTATAGAAGGATACGTACTCCACATCTGCCTCTTATCGTTCTTTGCATCCCTGGCCATCCTGTTTTCCATGTATTTAAGCGCCGCCGCAAATAGCGGGGTATCGATGATACTATACTTCAGCACGAGCTGGTTCGGCATCAGCCTCCCGGCTTATATCTT
>JAQURV010000132.1 GCA_029004355.1 Candidatus Omnitrophota bacterium | reverse complement strand
TCATCACAAGGATAGTGCCGTAGCTCGCCACGGGACATACCAGAAGGAGCGTCATCGACGCGCCGGGGTTCATACCCTGCTTCATCAGGCTATCTACCAAAGGAATGCTTGCCGTGGAACAGATATACGTAACGAGGCCGACGATAACGCTGAATAGGTATCCGAAAGAACCGCCGAGATAAGTCTTTATCAGGTGCCCTATGGGCAGATATGTCGCAACGACTGCGGCCAGTACAAGGCCTATGATCAATTCCCAGCCTATCTCTTTCGGAAGATCTATATATGCGTATTTCAGCGCCGATACGATCTTTTCTTTGCCGGTTATTTTTTTGTGGAGATGCCTGTGTTCGGGATCAAGTTCACAATGGGGACATGAGATCTTCCCTATGTGTTTAGGCGTATATTTTATGGCGTTACCGATAATGCCTATTATAACGCCCATGATTATCACGGCAAAAAATATATAGACGGCGAAACCAAGGCCCAGGACGCTATACGCTACGAGGAGCGCGCTGATAGAGGTGGCCGGTGTGGCAACTAAGAATGCGAGGATGGGTCCGAGACTGGCGCCCTTCTTGTAGAAGCTGACCGCTATCGGTAAAGACCCCCAGCAACAGACCGGAAGCAATGTGCCGATGAGAGTTGAATAGAGTATGGGTTTCAGCCCTTTGGAGCCCAGATATTTGAGTACGGCGTCTTCCGGAATAAGTTCGTGGACGACGCCGCTGATAAGAAATCCGATCGCGAGAGCAGGAATAATTTCATATGCATAGTGCAGGAAGGTGTGGACAAAATTCGACGGCATAAGCTATCTCTCCATAAGAAAGATCGCATTTAACGCAAAGAGGTTAGGCCAGAACCGCACACTCTTCTTGTGCCCCGTATAAGAAGAACGCAATATCCTGATATTCTTCTTTTTACAGTAGTCCTTGAAATCGCTTATCGTCAGGAAGTGGAGGTTCGGCGTGTCGTACCAGTAGTAGGGCAGGGATTTTGTTATCGGGGTCTTCCCCTTGAAGAAGAGACTGATGCGCGCCTTGAAGTAAGCGAAATTCGGAAAACCCACTATGAGCCTCTTCCCGACCCTCAAGGCCTCCTGGATGACAAAGTCGGCCTTCTTTGCCTGCTGCATCGTCTGGTTCAGGATCACATAATCGAATGACTTGTCGGGGTACTCCAGAAGCCCGCTGTCTATATCCCCGTGGAATACGCTCAGGCCTTTCTCTACGCATTTGTAGATCTCGGAGTCGTCCAGCTCGATACCCTGGGCCCTTACTTTCCTCTCTTTTGTGAGAAGGAGCATAAGCTCTCCGTCGCCGCATCCCAGGTCAAGCACTTTGGAGTTCGGTTCGATCAGGTTGGATATTATCTTATAGTCCAGGCGATCCATTTTAGACCTCGTGCCTTTTTAAAAAATGTTTAATGAGCCTGGTCTCTTCGTCGATCTCCAGGAGAAATGCGTCGTGGCCGTAAGTTGACCTTATTTCGCAATAAGTCGCCTCGAGGCCCCTGATCTTAAGCTGGCGAACTATATCCTGGGCCTGGTATGACGGATAGAGCCAGTCCGACTTAAAGGCTATGACGAGAAATCTGATATCGGCATGTTTACCTTTGGGCAAAAGCTTGTCTCCGGACAGGTCTATATAGTCCATGGCCTTTGTAATATAAAGATAGGAGTTTGCGTCGAACCTTTTGACGAAATTATCACCCCTGTATCTTAAATAGCCCTCGACCTCGAAATCCGCCGTGAAGCTGAAGGTGTAGTCCTTCTCCTTAAGCTTTCTGGAGAACTTCTCTTCCATGGACTTATCGCTCATGTACGTTATGTGCCCGATCATGCGCGCCACTGCCAGCCCCCTCTCCGGGGTCTCCGGCTTGCCATAGTAATCGCCGTTATTCCAGGCCGGGTCGGCCATTACGGCCTGCCTTCCCACTTCGTCGAACGCTATCTGCTGCGGCGAGTGTTTTGCCGCCGTAGCTATAGGTATGGCGCATCTGACGCGCTCCGGGAAGGTCGCGACCCACTGCAGGACCTGCATCCCGCCCATAGAGCCGCCGATAACGCATAGAAGGGTCTTTATGCCAAGGTAGTCTATCAGGCGGGCCTGCGTCTTCACTATATCCTCTATGGTAATAATGGGAAATTCCAGGCCGTAAGGTTTGTTTGTTTTCGGGTTGATCGAGGATGGTCCGGTCGAACCCTTACACCCGCCGATCACATTGGCACATATTACAAAATATTTTTCCGTATCGAGCGCCTTGCCAGGTCCGATCATAGCGTCCCACCAGCCCGGATCTTTATCGCCTTCGTGCATACCCGCGGCATGCGCGTCCCCTGACAGGGCATGCGCAACAAGAATTACGTTCGTCTTATCCTTGTTCAGGCTGCCGTATGTCTCGTAAGCGAGCGTGATCGGCCCTAATTTTTTGCCCGAAGACAGCTTCAGTTCATTCGGATGTTCGGCAAAAGTAAAATATTCCGTCTTTACTATTCCTATGTTTTTAGTCTTCATCGTCTTTATTATAGGCTCGCCAAACCGTGTTATCAAGTCTTTTTAAGACTGGAAAAGCCAGGTACTGAGGTATCTCTCCCCGGTATCCGGCAATATTACCACGATCAGCTTGCCTTTATTCTCTTTCCTGTTTGCCACTTCAATTGCCGCCCACAAAGCGGCGCCGCATGAGATGCCGGCAAGTATGCCTTCCTGCCGCGCGAGACGGCGGGCAGTCTCGCCCGCATCTTCATTTTTGACACGGACAATCTCGTCGATAATACCCTTATTCAGGACCTGCGGGATAAACCCGGCCCCTATGCCCTGTATCTTATGCGGGCCCGGCGGGCCTCCGGATAATACCGGAGACGCGGCCGGTTCAACTGCGATAACTTTGACCCCGGGCTTTCTACCCTTGATCACTTCGGCTATGCCGGTGATCGTCCCGCCTGTGCCCACGCCGGCGATAATGATATCGACCTTGCCATCCGTGTCGCGCCATATCTCCTCTGCCGTCGTCTTGCGGTGTATTTCGGGGTTCGCCGGGTTATTGAATTGCTGCGGCATAAAGCTGTTGGGCGTCGCCTTTGCAAGCTCTTCGGCCTTCTCTATAGCGCCTCTCATGCCTTTGGATCCTTCGGTAAGCACAAGTTCCGCGCCGAAGATCTTCAATAGCTGCCTCCGCTCCAGGCTCATCGTGTCAGGCATCGTTAAGACTAATTTATAGCCCTTCGCCGCCGCTACGAACGCAAGCGCAATGCCGGTGTTGCCGCTCGTCGGCTCGATAATGACCGTGCCCTTCTTTATTAATCCTTTTCTTTCGGCGTCTTCTATCATAGCGACGCCTATCCGGTCCTTAACGCTCGAAAGCGGATTGAACGATTCCAGTTTCGCGGCAATGGTCGCGCCGGCGCCTCCGGCAATACGGTTCAGCCTCACCAGGGGCGTATTGCCGACCGTCTTTGTAATGTCATCGAATATTCCAGCCATAGAGCCCTCTTATTTATGCTTTTGCAAGCGCTTGTTCTATATCGGCGATGATGTCTTCGACATTCTCGATACCTATAGATAGCCTTATGAAATCGGGCGTCACTCCGGTAGCCAGTTGTTCTTTCGCCGATAACTGTTGATGTGTGGTAGTCGCCGGGTGTATCGCGAGCGACTTAGCGTCTCCTACGTTGGCCAGGTGCGATATGAGCTCGAGGGAATTGATAAACTTCTTGCCCGCTTCGAGCCCTCCCTTTATGCCGAAGCCAAGTATGGCGCCGGCGCCCTTCGGAAGATATTTCTTCACCCTTGCTTTCTCCGGGCTGTCATCAAGGCCGGGGTAATTCACCCAGCTGACCTTCGGGTGTTTTTTAAGATAGTTCGCGACGGCCAGGGCGTTTTCAGAATGCCTCGGCAACCTTAAGTGCAATGTCTCGAGCCCCTGCAAAAGAAGGAACGAGTTGAAGGGTGATATCGCGGGCCCTAGGTCGCGGAGCAGCGTAACGCGCGCCTTTGTGATATAAGCAATATTGCCGGAGGATTTCAGTTCCTTTACGAAATCTATGCCGTGGTAGCTCGGGTCCGGCCCGGCTATCAACGGGAACTTGCCGTTCGTCCAGTCGAACTTCCCGGAATCGACGAT
Organism: Candidatus Omnitrophota bacterium; assembly: GCA_029004355.1. GTDB lineage: Bacteria > Omnitrophota > Gorgyraeia > 2-01-FULL-45-10 > 2-01-FULL-45-10 > FEN-1322. The sequence continues at coordinate 589 of JAQURV010000132.1, read as the reverse complement.
GAGCCCGCCAAGGCTTGTTCCATGGCCGCCGATAAATTTGGTCGCGGAATAGACGATCATGTCAACGCCGTGATCGAACGGCCGCAATAGATAGGGCGAGACGGTATTATCGAGTATGAACGGTATGCCGTTCTTATGCGCGACTTTTGATATCGCCTCGAGATCGGTAACGTTATTCTTCGGGTTGCCGATCGACTCGGCATAGATAGCTTTCGTCTTCGGCGTGATCGCTTTTTGGAACGCGTCTATGTCCCCCGACGGTACAAATTTTACCGTTATGCCGAAACGCGCGAACGTATAATGGAACAGGGTATACGTCCCGCCGTAGAGATTGTCCGCGGAGACTATCTCATCGCCCGATTGCGCTATATTAAGCAGGGCTATCGTTATTGCCGCCTGTCCGCTCGCGGTAGCTAAAGCGCCGATGCCTCCCTCCAGAAGCGTGATCCGTTTTTCCAGAACGTCCGTGGTGGGGTTCATGAGGCGCGTATAGATATTACCGAACTCCTTTAAACCGAATAGATTGGCCGCGTGGTCGGTATCTTTAAACTGATACGACGTCGTCTGGTAGATCGGGACTGCCCGCGAG
>JAQURV010000131.1 GCA_029004355.1 Candidatus Omnitrophota bacterium | reverse complement strand
CGATTATGACCGTGAGAAACTCCAGGAACGCCTGGCGAAACTCGCGGGCGGCGTTGCGGTCATCAATGTCGGAGCCGCTACAGAGACCGAGATGAAGGAGCGGAAGGCCAGAGTGGAAGACGCCCTGCATGCTACAAGGGCTGCTGTCGAAGAAGGTATAGTCCCCGGCGGCGGCGTGGCCCTGCTCAGGTGCGTCGAAGGGCTCAATAAACTCAAACTATCAGGCGACGAGCAGATCGGCGTCGATATAGTTAGAAGAGCTCTTGAAGAACCCATCAGGACGATAGCGAACAACGCGGGCCAGGAAGGTTCTGTAGTTGTAAATAAAGTCAAAGATATGAAGACGAACGAAGGTTACGATGCGGATAAGGATGCGTACGGCGATATGATCGCGGCCGGCATCATCGATCCGAAGAAGGTGACCCGTTCGGCTCTCCAGAACGCGGCATCGATAGCCTCATTGATGATCACTACAGAGACGATCGTTACCGACATTCCCGAAGAGGAGAAGGCGCCGGCAGGGATGCCGGGCGGTATGCCTCCGGGCGGAATGGGAGGAATGTATTAAGAGTGAGATGGAGGTTAGTGTATAGTGAATAGTGCATAGTGAATAGTGTATAGTGAATAGTGGATAGTGAATAGTGCATAGTGTATAGTGAATAGTGGATAGGTTTAAAAGAGCGGTTCGGAAGAGATTCCGGGCCGCTCTTTTTTTGAATACTTGAAAAAAAATAGATTATGTACTAATATAAAGGTACGCTCTACCAAAAAAAGGGGGAATCATGGAAGAGAAACAGATAGGGACAGTCGACCATTTTTTCGGCAATATCAGCGTCAGCATGATAAAGTTGACCGATGTATTGAAGGTAGGCGATAAGATACACATAAAAGGCAGTACATCGGATTTTATGCAGGACATAGCCTCTATGCAGATCGACCGCGTTCCGGCGCAGGAAGCGAAGGCAGGCGATCTTGTCAGCATAAAAGTCGACCAGAAGGTCCGTAAAGACGACGCTGTCTATAAAGTCTAGTTCCGGCGCAATAAATAAAATGGCAGATCCGTAAAAGGCATGATATACTTACTTTGTCTTTTGTAAGGAGAGTGCTGATGCAGGAGCGGCGAAGATATATAAGGATACCCGAAAAGACGCGCATATCCTACAGATGTATTCCAAGATCCAGGGTAAGCGGCTATGTAACGAAAGATGTAGGCGCCGGCGGTATCAGGTTTTTGGTCCAAAGGTTTATTCCTAAGGGCACGTTCTTAAGGATAAAGCTCGACCTTTCCGGACCCACGACCGCAATAGAAGCGGTCGTTAAACTTGTAAGGATAACCGGTATTGCCCACAGCGATGAATATGAGGTCGGCGTACAGTTTGTGGACATACCGTCGCATGCCGCGAAGCATCTGGTAAATTATATAGAAGATTTTATTTCAGGGAAATAGGAGCCCAAGGCAAGATGAAACTCGTTGCCAGTATGGTATGCAGGAGAAGGTTCAAGATACAGACAAAACTTAAACGGTGGATCAAAAAATTACTGGGAGGGAAGAAATGAGAAAGACATTTGTCCTAGTGTCCGCGATCATGCTTATGACCGGTTTTGGGTACGCATCCGATTATCAGGGAGTTGAAGAACAGGGTTCGATATTCCAGAAGCTCGGCGACCTGATAACGGGGAGGTACGAAGTCGAGAAAGGTAAGACCCTTAAAGAGAAAGGCGTTGTCCAGGTGATGGCCGAACAGGTTAAAGAGATAAAGAGCGGCCCGGTGAGGTAGGGAGGAGAGTATGATAAAGAGCGTAACGATAGGCGAAGAGATAGTCGTAACTACGCGGAACAAGATCGGCATATTGGCGGATACGGCGGTGATAATGGCCAACAACGGCGTCAATATAGACGCGCTCCTCGGATACGAGACCGGCTTTACCGCGAAACTTCTCTTCATAACAAGCGGCAACCTGGGCGTGCTGAACGAATTGCGCAAGAAGAAATATAAGACCATCAAAGAGACAGAAGTTCTTGTGGTCGAACTCAGCAATAAGCCGGGCGCTTTGAAAGTTGTAGCGATGGAACTCAAGAATAATAAGATAGACGTCAGGCATGTATATATAACGTCGCCTTCCACCGGCGATTCCTCGAAGATGATACTTCAGACTAGCGATAACGAAAAGGCGATGGTGCTCTTGTCGCGATTTGTAACGTAAGAATAGTTGACAAATCCCCCCTTATTCTATATCATACTAACACATATTCATTTAGCGTAATTTAACCATAATCATACGGAGAGGTAAAATGGCACAATTTTTTATTGGCGTTGAAAGAAAAGCAAGGCGGTGTTATGGGTTCGATGAGATAGCCCTCGTACCGGGAAGAGTCACGATCAATCCTGAAGAGGTCGATACATCCTGGAAACTGGGAAACAAAAAATATAATGTACCGATACTCGCGGCGGCTATGGATGGCGTCGTAGACGTGAAGTTTGCTATCGCTATGGGTAAGATGGGCGGTATAGCCGTACTGAACCTTGAAGGCGTGCAGACGAGATATGAAAATCCGGAGGAAGTCCTCGACAGGATATCCCACGCCAGCCCCGAAGAGGCAACGCGGCTCGTCCAGACTATTTACGAAGAGCCGATAAAAGAGAAGCTTGTATCGAAGAGGATCGAGGAGATCAAAAAAGCGAAGGTCCCGGCCCTGGTAAGCGCGATACCCCAGCGGGCCGAGAGGTTTGGGCATCTTGCGCAGGAAGCCGGAGCCGACGCCTTTATAGTCCAGTCTACCGTGACGACGGTGAAGCACGTTTCAAAGAGTTATAAGGTGCTCGATTTCTATAAATTCTGCAAGCAGATGAAAGTGCCGGTGATAGTCGGTAATTGCGCCACTTACGAGGTTGCGCTCGAACTTATGGATACCGGTTGCAGCGGCCTGCTTGTAGGCGTCGGGCCAGGAGCCGCGTGCACCACGCGGGGTGTTCTGGGCATAGGCGTTCCTCAGGTCACGGTTACCATAGACTGCGCCGCCGCCAGGAACGCTTACTTCCGGAAGAAGAAACGCTACATACCCATAATTACCGACGGCGGCATGTCGACCGGCGGCGATATATGCAAGGCCTTTGCCTGCGGCGCCGATGCCGTAATGGTAGGCAGCGCGTTCGCCAGGGCGAAGGAAGCGCCGGGCAGAGGTTATCACTGGGGAATGGCGACTCCGCACTCGAATCTTCCGAGAGGCACAAGGATAAGGGTCGGCGTAACCGGAAGCCTGGAGGAGATCCTCTACGGCCCGGCAAAAGTCGACGACGGTTCGCAGAACCTTATGGGCGCGCTTCAGACTTCGATGGGCAACGTCGGGGCGAAATCGATAAGCCAGATGCACAAGACCGAGATCATAATCGCTCCGTCCATACAGACAGAAGGAAAAGTGTTCCAGGTCGCTCAGCGGGTTGGAATGGGAAAGTAGTTAGGCAATAAATACGAAAATACTAAATCCGAAATACAAAACAAATCCGAAGTTCGAAATTGAAATTTAGGTATTGTTTCGAATTTCGATATTCGAATTTAGAATTTACATAAATGACGCACTCTGACTTCGTCCACCTTCATCTTCACACTCAGTACAGTCTCCTAGACGGCGCCTGCCTGCTGGAATCCCTTATACAGAAGATCCGCGACTGCAAGATGCCCGCGTGCGCCATAACCGACCACGGAAACATGTTCGGCGCGATCGAATTCTACGACATGGCGATGAAACACGGCGTAAAGCCCATCATCGGCAGCGAGGTCTATATCGCTCCCGGTTCGAGATTCGAGAAATCGAGCCACGGCATTCATGATGCGTCGTTCCACCTTGTCCTCCTTGCCAGGAACGAGACCGGATACAGGAATCTGATGAAGCTCGTGTCGGCGGGTTTCCTCGAAGGCTTCTATTACCGTCCCCGGATAGACAAAGAGATCCTTGCAAAGTATAAGGACGGCCTTATCTGCACGACGGCGTGCCTCAAAGGCGAGATCCCGCATCTTATCTATACCAACCAGCTCGACCAGGCCAAAAAGGTAATTGACGAATACAGGAGCATGTTCGGCAAAGATAATTTCTATCTGGAGATACAGGACAATCTCATACCCGAGCAGGGGAAGGTCAACGAAGAGCTGATCCGCATAGCCCGCGATATGAAGATAGGGCTTGTCGCTACGAACGACGTCCACTATCTGGAGAAAGAACATGCCAGGGCGCACGAGACCCTTTTATGCATCCAGACCCAGACGACGATGGAAGACCCCAACAGGATGCGGCTTCAGACGGACGAATTCTATTTCAAGACAAAAGACCAGATGTCCCGGAGCTTCGGCGATATAGCGCCTGAGGCCATCAAGAATACGATGGTGATCGCGGAGAAGTGCAACCTTGAACTTGACTTCAAGCACCACCACCTGCCCAACTACAAGGTCCCGGAAGGCAAGACTAAGGAAGGATATCTGAGGGACCTGGTCTATGAAGGATTGAAGTCGAGATATCCCGCCGCCGACAAGAGCGTTTATGACAGAGTGGAACATGAGCTGAAAGTTATCGAGAACTTCGGGTATCCGAGCTACTTTCTTATCGCATGGGACTTTGTCCACCACGCCAAAGAGATGGGTATCCCGGTAGGCCCGGGGAGAGGTAGCGCCGCCGGAAGCGTTGTCAGCTACGCCCTCGGGATAACCAGTATAGACCCCCTGAAATACGACCTGCTCTTCGAAAGGTTCCTG
>JAQURV010000130.1 GCA_029004355.1 Candidatus Omnitrophota bacterium | reverse complement strand
GTCCCATAACCTACCAGTATGAAGAGAAAAGCGGTCTTTACCAGCTTGGGGTCCAGCCTCGACGCCACCGATATCATGTCGGTCCAGTTGAGGGTACGGCTGCCGCCCTGCACGGAAGCCGCGTAATAGAATAGTATCGTGCCGAAGAGCGCCAGCGTTATACCGACGGAACAGATCACGATATATTTCCACGCGGCTTCGATGGAAGGCTTGTCATTATGGAATCCTACCAGGAACGCGGACGCGAGCGTCGTCATCTCTATCGCGACCCATACGAGCCCCAGGTTATTGAGGACCACCACCAGGAACATAGAGAACGAGAATATATTAAAGAGCGCGTAATACGTCTTGACCTTCCTTAAGGATATGGTATTTTGCGCAAGATCGGCCGCCATATAGTCTATGGAATAGAGGGCCGCCGCCGCGTCGACGATCGAGATCGTAAGCAGAAAGAAGGCGCTTAAGGCATCTATATAGAAGAAGCCGCCTACGGCAATGGCCGACTTGGCGGTGATCATAGAATGGACTATCTTAAGGCTGGCGAGCGCGATCAGGAGATGGCCCGCAAAATTCACGATGCCGAGCCTTCTGGCATGATTGACAAAAGGCGTGAGCGCGACCAACGCCAGGACTGTTCCAAGTATGAATAATATCTCCACGAGACCCTACCCTTTAAGCTCCCGCATCTTATTTACGTCTATGTGCGTAAAGACCTTATTGATCTTATAAACGAACATACCGAGTATTATGACACATACGAATATATCGAAGAATATCGCGATCTCGACAAAGAAAGGCATGCCTCCCGAAACGGACGATGCTACGAGAAAGAGCCCGTTCTCCATTACCAGGAGCCCTACTATCTGCGATATCGCCTTCATCCTCGAGACCATTATAAAGAGCCCTATGAGAGTGACCGCGAGCGAGATTATGACCGCCTCTCCCTGCGCCCTATCCGCAAACGGCATAATGCGGCGGGTGAAAAGGTATGAGAGATACGTGAGGAACATCGCTATGAATATGGAGAGCGTCGGATTTACGAATAATCCGGCCGCGCCCTCCGCCTTTATCCTCTTCACCATCCTGGACAATAAGCGGGGTATGGCTATGACCTTTACCGATAACAAGAGGAACGCGACTATGTATATCTCGATGTCCCTCCCCTTCATGGCCAGATACAGGGTCGTGAAGAAGAGAAAGAGTGACTGCGCGCGAAAGGCCCCTATCATGGCGCCGAGCCTCTTGGAGATCGCCAGCACAAATGTCATGAATAGTATTCCGGTTAAAAGTAACTGCATGATCTCCATATTATCTATAACCCCACCGCTGAAATGACAAGCGCCGCCACTGAGAGGACGATCGCGAAGCTTAAGAAGTCTACGGCCCTGAATAAGCGCATCTTGGCCACCGATACCTCGACAAGAGCGATCATCGCGGCTATTATGAGGATCTTCACCGGTAATATACCTACGGGAAAAACGCAATTTGCCAGGATCGAGAAGAATACGACCTGCTTTATATGCGCGGCCAATTCCAATAATGCCAAGGACCGGCCGGAATATTCGAGCACCATCGCCTCGTGTATCATCGTAAGTTCCAGGTGCGTCTCCTGGTTATCCACGGGTATCCTCGAGGTCTCCGCTATCACCGCCAGGACCAGCGCAATACCCGCCACGACCGACGAGAACCGGAAGGAGGGTGAAGCGCAAACCGCAAATATCGATATGAAGATGACCGGCTCGACGAGGCTCGATATGAACATCTCGCGCGACGAACCCATGCCGCCGAAAGCGCTGCCCGTATCGAGGCCGGCAAGCGCCAGGAAGAAACGACCCAGCGCCAGGAGGAATATTATGGCCAGGAGGTCGCCTATGTAGACAAATGGATTCGCGGCGCCGGGCATAGGGACGAATAACAGGGCCAGGACGCAGGACGCCAGGACGACGAAAGGCGTAATGGTAAATACCCACGAAGCGTTCTCCGAGACCACCTCATCTTTTGCGAATAGCTTGGCCAGATCATAATACGGCTGAAAGACGCCGGGTCCCCGCCTCATCCTTAGATCGTTCTTTATCTTCCGGATCACGCCGCTCACAAGCGGCGCTGACAATATCAACATTAAATATTCCATATATCCTCTCAGAACCTGCTCATGAAAATTATAAGGGCCAGCATAGTTATGAAAATATAGGCTATATACAGGTGTATGCTGCCGGATTGGGCCCTCTTCAGGCTGTCGGATATTTTAAAGACGGCCCTGAGAAGAGGCTGGTATATATATTCTTTGAAAACAGGCGTAGTATAAAGTTCGTACTTGAAAGACTTGACATGATAAAAAGATTCCCGGATCTTTTCCGTTTTCCGGTAAGGCAGGAGGAAGAAATCGAACGCGATCCTGAACGGCTTTGAGAACGCCGTGGCCGTATATTCCGTCCTGGGATCGAGTTTGTCCCGCCCTCGGTCAGACACGGGCGGGATCCCGCCCTGATCAAGGCAGATGGCGGGATAATAACCGCAGTCCCATGTTTTTCCGGTGGTAAGCCTTCGCCTGCCCCACACGGCGTAGACGGCTAAGACCGTCATTCCGATAATAACGATAAGACCCAGCGCAAGCAGGGACGGCGACAGATAGATGCCGCCGGAGCCGCGGGGCGCGATGATAAGATTATTCAGGGTGAAACCGGCCGCGGATGTATCGACCGAGAGGACGCTTCCGGATACCCGGACGAGGTATTTCAGGATGAGCGGCGCGGCCAGGCCGAAGACGACTGTAAGCATGGCTAAAAAAACCATCGCAAGCTTCATGGAGAACGGGGACTCTTTAGCGCAAGCCGCGTTTTGGCTCCTCGGCATCGCGAGGAACGTTATGCCGAACGCTTTCACAAAACATGCCGCGGCGAGTCCGCTCGTCAGAGCCAGGACGCCCGCGAGTATCCCCATAAATATTTTTATTCCGGCCGGGGCGCTCACTACGCCCATAAAGAACGCCTGGAACGTCAGCCATTCGCTTACAAAACCGTTCAGTGGCGGCAGCGCCGATATCGCCATCGATCCGACTAAAAATGTTGCCGCCGTCCACGGCATTACCTTGATGAGCCCTCCCATCTTCTCCATATCGCGCTTCCCGGTAGCGCTGTAGACGCTTCCCGCGCACAGGAATAAGAGGGCCTTAAATATAGCGTGGTTTATCAGGTGATACAGTCCCGCGGCCATCGCAAAGGCCGCGGCAAGAGGCATGCTCAATTTTATAAACAAGACCGACGCGCCGACGCCTAAAAGGATTATCCCTATATTCTCTACGCTGTGGTAGGCAAGAAGCTTCTTGATATCGTGCTCCATCAGCGCATATATGACACCGACCAGGCATGAGACCGCGGCCACTACAAGGAGAGCCTCTCCCCACCATGTCGATTCGACGCCGACTATCATTACCGCAAACCTTATGAGGGCGTAGATAGCCGTCTTTATCATGACGCCCGACATGATACTTGATATGTGGCTCGGCGCCTGCGGATGCGCATACGGCAGCCATACGTGCAGAGGCACTATACCGGCCTTCGTCCCGAAACCGGCCAGGAATAAAACGAATACGAGGTTCTTCGTCCCGGACGGCATAAAGAGACAGGCGTTCTTCATGGCGGCAAAGTCGAACGAATGCGCATGGCCGAATATTATAAGGATGGCCGTGATGATAAAGGCCGTCCCTATGTGCGTCATGACTATATATATGGTCCCCGCCTGTATAGACCTCTCATGTTCGTGATCGAATATGACCAGGAAATAAGAGACGAGCGACATCAACTCCCAGACGATTATGAACGAGAATGCGTTCTTTACCGTAACGACGAGAGCCATGGAAGCGGCAAAAAGTATGAGGAGTGCCCACCCTAACGTTATCTTTCCGGACGAATAGCGTCCCTTCATGTATCCGACGGAGTAAACGGCCGAGGGCAGTGACACGACGGCTATCACGGCCAGGAAGAAGACCGACAACGGATCGAACGACGATCTAAAGATGTTGTTTATCAGATATCCCATTTAAAGATCTGGTTTTGCTACGGGATAGGAGGGCTTGATCGGTAAAGCTTTTAAAACGTTGAGGTCTTTCGCGAGTCTCTCTATCTTAGCTACGCCATCCAAATTCTACTTCGCTCTTCTATTCTCGGACTCTGGTAGAGCTTCGTAGGAATTTCTGCGAAGCCATACCTAAGTTGAGCTGCTGAATGGCGTAGCAGAAGTTGCAATTGATTATAAAACAAAGATACGGGCGTGTCAATTACAAAAAAAGGCTGTCATTTCCCTTCCTTCAGAGACTTCTTTATCTCGTCTAAAAGCTCCTGGGAATCGAAAGGTTTGCTTATGAAGTAAGTGGCGCCGCTCTTCAGACCCTTCGCCACAGCGTCTTCCCCCATCAACGCGGTCACCATTATAATGGGTATATCCTTGGTCAGGTCATTCTCTTTGAGGCGCTTCGCAACCTCAAAACCGCTCATCCCGGGGAGCAATATATCCATAAGTATAAGGTCCGGGATCACGTCCGCGGCCTTCTTGAGGCAATCTTCCCCGTTAACAGCGGTAATTACGCCATAACCGCTCGATTCCAGGCGGGTCTTGAGTATCTCCAGCATATACGGCTCGTCGTCAACCACTAAAACCTTTTTGGCCATTTTACACCCTTTCGTTTTAGCGATCCTTACCGCCGGAGTTTAAAGCGCTTCCATGCCGCGGCAGCATATCTCTTTGGCATAAT
>JAQURV010000129.1 GCA_029004355.1 Candidatus Omnitrophota bacterium | reverse complement strand
TAAGATCACCTTCGCGGCAGCCTTTTGTCTCGTTCCGGTCCTGATATTCGGCTACAGGGCCGATCCTGTGAACGCCATGGCCTCAGCGGTCCTCTTCGCGGTATTTCAGATAAGCGCGATCCAGTGTAAAAAGATACTCGAAGGGGAGAAGCGCGACCTGGAGTCCGAATTGAGCTCGGAAGAGAGCCGGAAGAGCGGTCTTCTCGCCAAATTCTCGGTCCTTGAGTCCGAGGAACGAGATGTCAGGGAAGACGAGCTCATGATAGTCAGCCTGTTTGAAATAACCAGGAACATGTCGGAGAACCTGAGGTTCATCGATATCTTCAATGTCTTCAGCGCCTTTCTTAAGGGTAATTTCTCGTTCAGGAAATGCGATCTGCTGGTATTGGGATGGGAGGATTCAAAGGTGCCGCGTCTTGAAAGGAGTTACAGCGTCTGGCAGGAGGGGGACGAGGAAGCCTCGAAGCAGATCACCAATTACGATAAGCTTATAAAGAATTTTTTGGATAACCCCCAGAAGATACATGCTTCAAAAGACTCGGGCGCGAAGGTCCTGGCGGATATAGGCATAGAGGACCCGGGGGTGAGGACATTCACGGCGATACCGCTCACAAGCGAAAGAAGGCTCGCGGCCATCCTCACCGTCGAAAATATGCCTACGGAGGAACTCGAAAAGTTCCTGATCCTCTCTATGCAATTCGCTCTCGAGATAAAGAAGGTGCTGCTCTACGAAACCGTCGAAAAGCTGGCCATAACCGATTCGCTGACCGGGCTCTACCTGCGCAGGTACTTCTACGAGCGGCTCAATGAAGAGCTGCAGAGGTCGAAGCGGTATAAATTTGAGTTCGCATTCCTCATGATGGATATAGACGACTTTAAACGGACCAATGATACATACGGCCATCTCGTCGGCGATGTCATCCTGAAGGAGCTGGGCCATAAAATAAAAGAGAGTGTGCGCGAGATAGATCTCGTCTCCAGGTACGGCGGAGAAGAATTTGCAATAGTCCTCCCTGAGACCGGAGCTGAAGGCGCCATGCTCGTCGCGCAAAGGATAAGGAAGAAGATCGAAGAACATCTCTTCAAGGCATACGACGAGACCCTGAAGATCACGATAAGCGCCGGGGTGGCGGCATACCCGCACGACTCTCCGGAAGCGGACGGCCTTATAGAGAAAGCCGACGCGGCGCTCTATGAAGCTAAAAAAATGGGTAAAAATGTTGTATGTAAGTTTAAAGCATAGTATAATGTCTTAAATTCGAAATACGAATATCGAAATTCAAAACAAATACGAAATTCGAATTTGGAAAATTTGAATTTGTTTAGGATTTTGGATTTAGAATTTAGGATTTGAACGGGAGTTTGACGTGAAGCTATTCATAGATACTGCTAATATAAACGAAATACGCGAGGCCAACGCGATAGGGATCATCGACGGGGTTACGACGAACCCTTCCCTGATAGCAAAGGAGGGCAAGGATTTCATCGCGGTCGTAGAAGAGATATGTTCCATAGTCGACGGCCCGGTCAGCGCCGAGGTGATAAGCTTAAAGTCCGACGGCATGGTCAAAGAGGCGGCCAGCCTGGCAAAGATCCATAAGAATATCGTCATAAAGATCCCCCTGACGGCGGAAGGCCTTAAGGCGACAAAGATATTATCGAAAGAAGGGGTAAAGACAAATCTCACGCTATGCTTTTCACCGACGCAGGCGCTTCTGGCGGCCAAGGCCGGAGCCACCTATGTCAGTCCTTTCATAGGAAGGCTCGACGATATAAGCCTGACGGGGATGGACCTCATAAGGGACATAAAGACAATATTCACCAACTACTCTTTTAAGACCCAGATCATCGTAGCAAGCGTCAGGAATCCGCTCCACGTCCTTGACGCGGCCAGGATAGGGGCGGATATAGCTACAGTGCCGTATAGCACGCTCATGGCGCTCATAAAACACCCGCTTACGGATATAGGCATAGAAAGATTTTTAAAGGATTGGCAGAGTGTCCCTAAAAAATAAAATCGCGTATAGCATTACGGTCTTAGCCTGCTTTTGCTTTACTGTTGCCGCTTTTGCGGCCACTTCCCCTAATGAAGTTACCCCTCAACCGCCCAAAGAACCGATAATAGTGAACGGCGACGACGTCGAATATTTCCAGGATAAGAAGATGGTCGTCGGCTCCGGGAATGTATCAATAAAGTATAAAGATATAGAGCTCACCTGCGACAAGATAACCGTCTATCTGGATACGAGGGAGGCGATAGCCGAAGGGAACGTACGCGTGACCCAGCAAGGGGCTTATTTTACCGGTGAGCGGATGAACTATAATTTCGATACCAAGAAGGGGACCGTTCTCAAAGGATACGTGAACGCGAAGCCGTTCTACGGAAAAGCCGACGAGGTAAGCAAGGTGGAGCGGAAGGACGAATTCAAACTGAACGAAGGATACGTTACAACGTGCGACCTGGAAAAGCCGCATTACCGCTTGCGGGCCAAGCAGGTAGAGGTATATCTGGGCGACAAGGTAGTCGCGAAACATATATTTACGTACATAGGGAATGTCCCGGTCCTGTATTGGCCGTATTACGTCCAGCCGCTTAAGGAGAGAAAATCCCACATTACCGTCATCCCCGGGCAGCAGAAAGATTGGGGATATTATGCCCTTACCGCATACCGGTACTATATCAGCGACACGAGTAAGGGCGACATACTGCTTGATTACAGGACCAAGAAGGGTCTCGCGGAAGGCCTGAACCATTATTACGATACCGGGAAAATAGGGGACGGCGCGGTAAAATTTTACTTTACCCGTGAAAACGAATTTGTCTACGAAAAAACAGGGGCGGTGAGGGACAGATGGCGCTGGCAGATAAGACATGAATGGGACCTGCCGGAGGAGACCGACACAAAGATGCTCTTTGAATTCAATACGATGTCCGACAGGGATATGGTAAAGGATTTTATATACAACGAATACGAAGAATTGGGGGCTACGCCGGATAATTACCTGACATTCATCACCCAGAAAAAGGATTTCTCGACGCAATTCCTGATAAGAAAGCGTTTCGATAAATTTTTGGATGTGGTCGAGCGTCTGCCCGAATACAGTATAACCGTGCCGGATAATAATATAATAAAGGGGCTTCCAGTCTATTACAGGATGAACGCGAGCGCCGCATACCTGAACCACACATACGATAATTCGATAGCGGCCGACGGACTGAAAGATGTCGGCTCCGGCAGGATAGATATGTATAACAGGCTTTCTTACGCCATGAATTTTTTCCGGTCTCTCAGCATTACTCCGTACGCCGGGATCGAAGATACATACTATTCCAGGATCACCGGCGGCAGGACGAACCAGGTGCGTAATATCTTCAGCGCCGGGATCACGAATTCAGTGAAGTTTTATAAGATATACAACGCCGAGACGAACTTCTTAGGGCTCGATATAAATAAATTGCGGCATATCATAACTCCCACGGCAGATTACTACTATACCCACAAGCCTTCCATCACCCCGAATAAGCTGCCCAGCTTTGACAGCGTAGATGCGATAAATAAATCGAACGGTGTTCTGCTTGGACTTGAGAACAGGCTCCAGACGAAGCGCTCGGACGGGGCGGGGGGCACGACGTCCGTAGATGTGGCAACGCTCAGGGTTACCACGGATTACGCCTTTATATTGAAAAGCGGTGAAGTCTTTGATTCGAAACAGGCTATGTTCAGAAGTATAGATTTCGATCTCGAGCTCATTCCTTATTCCTGGGGATATTTGAAGGCCGCGATGTCGGTGGACCCGAAGCGCTATTGGATACAGAATGAAAGCATAGATATTGTCGCCAATTGGAAGGATAGATGGTCTTTAGCCATATGCAACAGGTATGAGCATATACTATCCGGACAATCCAGCCTCGTAACGCTTGATGGGACATATAAAATAAACGATAAGTGGAAGATACGCGCCTACGAGCGGTTTAACACCTATGACGGCGCCTTTGAAGAGCAGGAGTATACCATTACAAGAGACCTTCATTGCTGGATCGCCGAAGCGACATACCGCGTAGATAATCTGGGGACGATGGGTCTATGGCTGGTATTTAAGTTAAAAGCATTCCCGCAAACCCCGATCGGCCTGAAACAGACCTATTCACGTCCCCGCTTTGGCGAGGCCGGCGCCCGCTAATTTTCCCTTGCCTATTGTTATAATATTATGATATAATCTCCACCTTATTTATGAGGGCAAATTCATGAAGATATGTATAATCGGCGCGGGCTATGTAGGACTAGTCACGGGTACCTGCTTTGCGGATCTTGGCAATACCGTTTTTTGCGTGGATAATGACGAAAAGAAGGTCAAATCGCTTAAGGCAGGCGTCATTCCTATATATGAGCCCGGCCTGGAAGAGCTTGTTAGACGTAATAGAAAGGAAGGTAGGCTCTTTTTCAGCACAAATATCAAAGAATGTGTAAAGAAGTGTGAGCTTATATTCATTGCTGTGGGTACGCCATCCAGAAATAATGGCGAGGCTGACTTGACGTTTGTCGAGAATGTTTGCCGCGAAATAGCCTCCTCGATGCCGTCCTACCGCCTGATCATTGAAAAATCTACGGTTCCCGTCAATACCGGCGAATGGGTAGAACATACCATAAAAGTCTTCAATAAACGAAACATAAAATTCGATGTTGCCTCAAATCCGGAATTCCTGAGGGAAGGTTCAGCGATCAAGGACTTCATGAACCCGGACAGGATAGTTATCGGCGG
>JAQURV010000128.1 GCA_029004355.1 Candidatus Omnitrophota bacterium | reverse complement strand
TTGCAGATATTTGATGAATTTTACCATTTCTGAAGGGGAAAATGTACTTCTACCCTCAGATAAAGAAAACTCCCATGCGTTTGTGGCTCGGTTTGTTCCGAGTTCGCATGGGAGTAACATATGGGGTGGATGACGGGATTCGAACCCGCGACGTCTTGAGCCACAGTCAAGTGCTCTAGCCAAGCTGAGCTACATCCACCAAATTGCAATAATCTTAGAACAGGCAATTTGTCCCGAGCCGTCGTCATACTACTCCCGCGGCGAGGAACTACCTTAAATTTGCAGGCTCTTATAATATACCATCGAACTCAAATAGTCAATCCTCGTCGCTATTCGCCTCCGAACTGCTCCGCGATGCTTTCGGCGATACTCTCCACGTCCGGCTTTATCTTATACTGAGGATCCTTGAGGGTGCCCGTTATCCTGATAAGGCTGTATCTGCCGAACGCGTTTGAGAGGTTCCTCTTAACGCTGGAGTCGATAGCCTCGTCATAAAATTCCGTCTTTACCGTTCCTTCGATAGACTTATCGAAGCCGATCCTGAGCGGCCCATACAGGTCCACGAGGCCGCTCTTGAGCGTAAGCTCATCCGTATATATCGCCTTGTCCGCGATAATAAAATCACAATGCCCTTCTTTAAATATGATACTGCTGAAGTCGCTCGTAAAGAGCACTACGCCCAGACCGCGGAAGAGGTTCAACTGCCATAGCTTACCTGCCGTCACGGCTATCTTCCCTGTCCCGGTCAATAGCGTCGTATCATCTATGAGACCTTTCAGCTTTGCCTGCAATTTGATGGAGCCGGCTATATCCTTGTCTTTAAATACCGTATCCAGCTTAAACTTTTCGATCCGGATTCCGTCGATATTGAAATCGAAATTATACGGGAATCCTTTTGCCTCCCAGTTTATCCTGCCCGTAGCACCCATCGAACCGCCATACATGAAAGAGCGCATGAAGAGGATATTGCCCGTGCCATCCTTTTGACTATAGTTCATAGTCGAGGTGTCGAGCTTCAGGTCATAAAGCGACAGGCTGTCGCTCGAGAGATTGGCGTCTATAACGCATTCCTTAAGCTCTCTAGGATCGCCTTTCAGGCTGAATTCCGCGCGGACCACGCCTTTAGGCTTGACCTGCTCGAGCTTCTTCCTGAATTTTTCGAGCGGTTTTTTCAGGTCTTCCAGATCAACGGCAAGATGGCCCGCGATATCCGCCTTCGGCTTCGCCGGGTCCGACGTGTCGATCGTGCCATGACCGGAAAATCCCGAATTAAGGTATTTACCGGAAAATTTCGAGAAGTTCATCACTTTATCGTTCAGGGCAAGAGCCGCGTCCAGGGAGATATCGTCCGAGGCCAGCTTGAGCCGGATGCCGGGCGCCTTAAAATTCGTAAGAGCGCCGGAAGATCTATAATGTATGCCGCGGTACCTGAAACCTATATCGTCCCAGGTCGCCTGGTTCGGCACAAACTGGAACTTTCCGGTCACGTTCTCGAGCACCTCTTTGCCTTCATTCAGCTTTATGGACGCATTGAGCGCGTATAGAGAACCTTTTATCTGAAACTCTTCCGAAGCCGTCAGCGGATACCGTATCTCGAGCCTGAGTTTCGCCTCCCCGCCGAATTCAGCCGGGATATTCAGCTCGAAACGGTCTCGGAGCATCTCCTGAAAATCCGTAAGCGCTATATCCGAACGGCTTTCGATGGCGAGGACCGGCTTATTGAAGTCGCTGACCGCTATCTTGGCCTCTACGGGCATATCCAGGACAACGGCCGTTATGTTGTCGGAGGCCAGGCCCAGGTTGCTGAATCCTATCCTCCCCTTTATCTCGTCGATACCGTCGATATAGTCTATTCCGACTATGGACATATCTTTGATATCGGCATCTCCGGTGTAGTCGCACCTCTTATCCGCGAAATCATATCGGATCTTTGAGCGTTCGCCGCCTTTCACTTTTATCGACAGGCTGCCGTCGGAGAAGGTAAGCGTTTCGGTCGCGGATTCCGTATTAAGAGATAGGATATTATCCTTGTACTTAAGATCTATGCCGGAATCGAACCTGCCCTGCGGAAAAGAGACGCCTGTCTTCTCGTAGTATCTCGCGAATTCCTTCGGGGAAAAATCTTTTGCCCTGATCTCGGCCGACAACTCCTTCGGGCCTATGAGGTATTCGCCGTAAAGATCGATCTTTACGGGAGGCGGCGCTTCTGAAGGTATATCGAACCGGGCGCTGAACTTCACTTTCACCGGGGGCTGGAAATAGACCTCCGCGTCCAGGTCCTTTATCTCTTCGGTGAATAGAGGGTCCAGCGTAAGGTCATGAAAATTTACGGTAGCCTTCTTTATCTTTATCTTATGGATGAATGCCTTGAAATCGGCCTTCGCCATGCGTTCTTTGCCGAAGAGATCTATGAGATTGACGGAGTTGTCCGGCCGCCTTTCGACAAATATGTCGGGCGACTCAAGGAGGATACGCGATATTATTATCTGTTTTCTGATGAGCGGAATGATGAAGAACCGGCAATAAGCTTTCTTGACGTTCACGATCGCATTCAAGTCGTCGCGGATTATGAGATCTTCGAGGATGAGGCCCTTCAGGATATTGAACCGGACCGAGCCGATGAGCACCTTCTTCCCGGTAGCGTCCTCGAGGCCGGCTACTATAGCTGTCTTTATCCTTGCGGGCAGGACGGACCTGTTTACATAATATACTCCGGCCGAGACAGCCAGAATTATTACAAAAGATATGATCAGGATTTTTTTCATGTGCCTATCTCATACCATCGCACATGGAACCATCTGACTATGGCTAAGGTTAGGTTTCACAACTCTATCAATTCGTAATCGAGATCCCCGAGGCCCAATTTCGCCGCATACTTCAATTGTTTGGATCCGTCCCGGTCGGGATGGACCGTCTTAAAGATATCCTTCCCGGAGGCATTGATACAGGCGTCGTAGCAGGCCTTGTCGACGCTGACGGGGTCGTTCGAGGCGAATATGCCTATATCCGGGATTATGCGCGGGTCGTCTTTGGCGAGGCAATCGCATTCTTTCGTGATCTTGGTGGCAAAATTTATGAACGCGAGATGTTTCTTCTTCTTCAATAAGACCGCGCTCGCGTATTCGACCATCTTCTCCTGGATCTTCATCCCGCCGGCTTCCCAGTCCACCTCTATCGCGCCGCGCACGCACTCCGCGATGCAAGTCGCGCAGCCGATGCACTTCGCCGGATCGATGACTATCCGCCCGCCCTCCGAACGAATGGCATCCGCGGGACAGGACTTAACGCATGCCATACAGCCTTCGCACCTTTCGAGATAGACTATCGGGGCTATTTCGGAATGCTGGGCTAGTTTCCCCTCCCGCGAGGCGCACCCCATGCCTATATTCTTCAAGCCTCCGCCGAAGGCAGTCATAATATGTCCCTTGAAATGCGCAAGGCTTACTATGGAATCCGCTTTCAAAAATATGGAGGCTACCTTCGCGGTCTTGAAAAATTCGCCGTCTATCTCCACGTCGGTAACGCTGCCTTTTTTGGTGTCATCCGGCACTATCACGCCGGCGCCGCACGCCTTCTTTGTAAAACCATGCTCGGCGGCAAGTTTTATGTGATCGGCGGATGTAGTGCGCCTCCCGCGATATAAGGTATTTGTGTCGGCAAGGAACGGCTCCGCCCCTCTGGCTGTTATCTTCCGGCATACTATCCCGGCATACTCCGCCCTGACATGGCCGGTGTTCCCCTCTTCGCCGAAATGCATCTTTACGGCAGTCTTGTCGCCCGGCCCGACCGCGTCCAGGACGCGGCTCTTATCGACCAGTTCCGCAAGCCTTGCCGATACCGCATCGGCCGGATCGGATTCGGCCACCTTGATAAAATATACTTTGCTCGCGTATCCCACGGTCAATTATCCTTTGGCCATCTTCCGGATCGCCTTTACGGTCAGTTCTATCGCCGAGGCGACATCATCTATATTGAATACGCCTGTCGAAGAATGTATGTAACGCGTCGGTATGCTCAAGACTCCCGTCGGGACGCCTTCGCGGTTCATGTAGATAATGGCCCCGTCCGTCATCCCGCCTTCTATCACATCGATCTGGTACTTTATTTTATTGGCCTTCGCGGTACCGATAAGGAGGTCTTTTATCTTCTCATTGACGATGACGCCCCTGCCGGACGCCTCGATTATCGTTATAGCCACGCCGCTCCCGAGTCTGAGCGACGATTCGCGTTCCGTGATCTGCGGCGTGTCTCCGGCGATCGTCGTATCGACGGCTATCGCGAAGTCCGGATCTATCCTGAAGGCGGATGTCCTCGCGCCCTTCAGGCCAACCTCTTCCTGGGTAGTGGCAACCGCATAAACCTCGGCGCCGACATCGCTCTTTTTAAGCGCCTCCATTATCCTGATGAGCGCAAAGCATCCGATCCTGTCATCGGCGGCTTTGCCGTAGCAAAGTTTGCCGTTCAAGACGCCGGAGTTGGGCTCGAATATCGCCGCATCGCCGATCTCGATAAGCTTTTCGGCTTCTTCTTTATTTTTGCAGCCGATGTCGATGAACATATCCTCGTACCGCAGCGGATGCTTCCTGTCTTCTTCTTTCTGGAGGTGCGGAGGCTTCGTCCCTATTATGCCGAACCTGTCGCCTTTTTTCGATTTGATGATGACCCTCTGGGCCGGGAGGACCCTGTCGTCTATCCCTCCCACCTTTATGAAATTAATATACCCTTCCTTCGTTATATGTTTCACCATGAAGCCGATCTCGTCCATATGGGCGGCTATCATGATCTTCTTTTTGCCTTTTCCTTTT
>JAQURV010000127.1 GCA_029004355.1 Candidatus Omnitrophota bacterium | reverse complement strand
AGGCAAGATCCCCGAGGCAGAGGTATCCCGGATATTGGAAACGGCTCTCGAAAAAGGCATCGACACGCTCGACACGGCTTCTGCGTACGGAGAGAGCGAGAAGATCTTGGGCAATTTTGCGCGTTCCCGCGCCGCGGGGAAATTTAAGGTAATATCCAAGTTATCCGGATGCGATAACAGCCAGGTGGACGGGATATTCCATAGGACCCTCGATAATCTGGGCATGGAAAAGATAGGCGGTTATCTGATACATGACTTCGGGAGTTATAAAAAAGATAAAAAGATATGGGATAAGCTTGTGGAATTCAAAAAAGCTGGTAAGGTCGAAAAGATAGGTTTTTCGCTATACTATCCGCGCGAGCTCGATGCTCTGCTGGGCCATTGCCCGGGGATCGATATCGTCCAGATCCCATACAGCGTCTTCGACCGCCGGTTTGAACGGTATCTTCCCATATTGAAATTGATGGGGGTGGAAGTGCACGCGCGTTCCGTATTTTTGCAAGGCCTGGCCTTTAAAGACGCCGAAACGCTCGATGCGCATTTCGCCAAGGCAAAAGACAAGATCGAGAGATTGAGCCGCCTGGCCCGTGAAACGGGCGCGTCTATCGCTTCTCTGTGCGCCGGGTTCGTAATGTCGAATAAACTTATAGATAAGGTCATAGTGGGAGTGGACAGCCTGGAGCATCTGATCGAAATGACGACCGTCTCCGCGAAAGATATCATCTCCGATAGGGCGATGAAGGTGCTGGAAGATCTGAAGATAGATGATGAAGAGATAGTTCTTCCTTTTAATTGGAAGAACTCTTAAAGAGGATATCGTGAGCAAGATAGTCGCGATCATTCAGGCGCGGATCGGTTCTACACGTCTTCCGGGGAAAGTCCTCCTGGGCCTGGAAGGCAGGACCGTGCTCGAACATGTCGTGAATAGGGTCGGTGAAAGCGCTTTGGTCGACGACGTAGTCGTCGCGACCACTGCGTCTAAAAAAGATCTTAAGATCGCCGGCCTGTGCGCCAAAAAGAAGATCCTTGTTTTTCGCGGCTCGGAGGATGATGTCCTCGACAGATTTTATCAGGCGGCGAAGTCTTACTGCGCGGATCATGTCGTGAGGATAACGGCGGATTGTCCCATAATAGATCACAAAGTCATCGACGAAGTGCTTCGCCTGCATTTAAGGAAGAAGAGTGACTATACATCTAATGTTTTAAAAGAGACGTTCCCGGACGGCGAAGATGTGGAGGTCTTTAAGTTCAAGACCCTGAAGAAGGCATGGGAAGCGGCGAGACTTCCTTCCGAGCGTGAACATGTAACGCCTTATATAAGGAAGAACCCCAAGCTATTTAAATTGTCGAACTTAGCCTGTCGGACGGACCTGTCCGGCAAGAGATGGACGCTGGACGAGAAGGATGATTACCTTTTCATGAAAAAAGTTTTTAACGCATTGTTCAAGAAGAACAACTTTTTCGGCATAGAAGAGATATTGGAGCTTTTGAGGGCCCATCCCGAATATGAGACGATAAACCGGGGGATAGGGCGTAACGAAGGATACGTAAAGTCGCTACGGGCGGACAAAAGACTATGCAGTATAAACTGAAGATCGGGAAGTCGCAGAGACTATACAAGATAGCCAAGGGACTGATACCGGGCGGCACTCAGCTCCTTTCAAAACGTCCGGAGATGTTCCTGCCGGACCTGTGGCCTGCGTATTATTCCAAATCAAAAGGATGCAGGATCTGGGACCTGGACGGTAGAGAGTATCTGGATATGAGTTATATGGGCATAGGGTCATGCATCCTGGGTTATGCCGACAAAGATGTAGATGGGGCGGTAAAGAAAGCTGTAGACCGGGGATCGATGTCTACGCTTAATGCGCCGGAAGAAGTCGAGCTTGCCAGGTTGCTCATCGGGCTCCATCCATGGGCAGATATGACGAGATATGCCCGGAGCGGCGGCGAGGCGATGGCTATTGCAGTACGAATTGCGCGGGCCGCGAGCGGGAAAGATGTGGTCCTCTTCTGTGGATATCATGGATGGCACGATTGGTACCTCTCCGCCAATATTTCTCACGATAAGGCCCTCGACGGACACCTCCTGCCCGGCTTGAACCCTAAAGGGGTACCGCGATATCTTAAAGGAACCTCCTATCCTTTCCGATATAATGATGCCGGGAATTTTCTGAAATTAGTGAAACGATTCAAGGATAGGATCGGCGTGATCGTTATGGAACCGGTAAGGAACGACCCCCCTCAAAAAGAATTTATAGAGACCATTGCCAGGGCAGCGAAACAATTGAAGGCGGTGGTAGTGGTCGATGAGATCACCGCAGGATTCAGACTCAATACCGGAGGCGCCCACCTGATTTATGGAATAAAACCGGACATAGCGGTATTTGCGAAAGGTATGAGTAACGGTTTTCCCATGGCCGCTGTCATAGGTAAGGCCGGTGTCATGGAAAAGGCTCAAGACACTTTTATAAGCAGTACCTATTGGACAGACAGGATAGGGCCTGCCGCTGCCATCGCAACTATAAGTAAGATCAAAAAAGAGAATGTCCCGCATCATCTGGGCAAGATAGGGCTGATGGTCCAGGAGGGCTGGAAGGATGCGGCAGCGAAAAATGATCTAGTGATAGAAGTCTCCGGGATATATCCGCTCGGGCATTTCTCTTTTATATATAAAGAGCCCCTGGTCTTAAAGACGCTCTTTACACAGCTTATGCTCGAGAGAGGTTTTTGCGCATCCACCGTCTTTTACGCCTCGTTTGCGCATACGGAAACCTATGTGAAGAGATATTTAGATGCCGTCGAAGAATCTTTCGGTATCATAGCCAAGGCTGTCAAAAGCGGCGCGCCCGTAAAATATCTTAGAGGACCTGTCTGCCACGCCGGTTTTAAAAGGCTCGTTTAATGACGAAGATACTTATACTGACTGAGGGGGGCAGGCGCATAGGTTTCGGGCATATAACCAGATGCAGCGCTTTGTACGATGCTTTAAAGCGAAGAGGCGCGTCTCCGGTCCTTGTGGTCAATGCCGACGATAGTGCCAGAGCGCTATTCCGGAAGAAGAGACATGTTATTTTCGATTGGATAAAAGAACGGGCAAGATTATATTCCTTATTAAAAGGAGCGGACGTCGTTATCGTCGATTCATATCTGGCCGGTCCCGATCTATATAATAAGATATCTAATAGAGTAAAGGCGGCCGGCTATATAGACGACAATAAAAGGATAAAGTATCCGCGAGGTTTCGTAATAAACGGGTCGATATACGCAGACGATCTGAAATATCCCCGGACGGGCGGCGTGAAGTATCTTCTGGGAACAAAATATACGCCGCTAAGAATAGAATTTCGGAACGTTCCCTCAAAGAACATACGCGCAAAAGCGGAGTCGGTTATGATCACCTTTGGCGGAAACGATTCTCAAAGTATCATGCAGGATGTGTTGAGGCTGTTGGCTAAGAGCTATCCTGAGATGAAGAAGACGGTAATTGTGGGGAACGGGTGCAAAGATCTCGGCGGCATAAGGCGCGCGAAAGACCGTTGTACCGAGCTGGTCTATGCCCCGGATGCTAAGACGATGAAGAGCGTGATGCTTGGATCCGATATAGCTATTTCGGCGGGCGGACAGACGCTTTACGAGCTTGCGCGGACAGGCGTGCCTACGATAGCGATCTCGATAGCCGATAACCAGCTGAACAATATAAAGGGCTGGCGGAAAGCAGGTTTCATTGAATATGCGGGAAGTTGGGACGGCGGGGGAAAAGTATTGCCGAATATATTAAAGTGTATGACTAAATTAGAAAGAAGGGATTCGAGGTCTGAGAAGTCATCCGCCGGGAGGGCTCATATGGATGGGAAGGGTAGCCTGAGGATCGCGGAATTTATCTTAAATACAAGGAACATATATGCCTAAAGGACAGTCTGAGAGGGCGGAATTATTTAAAAAAGCTACATCGAGCGAGCTCCTTGCTAACCGCGCAGAGGTCAACAGGCGTTACGAAACCGGAGATTTTAATTCATGGAGCGATTCATTATTGGGGGATTTGAGTTTCCGCTCAGCGCTGGATGTATGCTGCGGTACAGGCAACCAGTTGGCCCTTTATGCAAAAAGGCCAAAGCTATCTCTCCTGGCAGGAGTCGATGTATCGGCGAAGGCGATAGACCTCGCCCGCAAACGTCTGGACGGGACCGGCGCCGGGGCGAAGATATTGCTTAAATCACTTAAGATGGAGGAGATGTTTTCCGATCCCGAGCTCAAAGATCTTAATTTTGATATTATCTCCTGTTTCTACGGCCTCTACTATACGTCGGATATCGAAGGCACGCTTCAGTCTATGGCGAAGCACCTGTCGGATAAAGGCGCCATACTGATAGTCGGCCCTTATGGCGAAAATAACGCGAGCCTCTTCGAGCTATTGAGCCGTTATTTTAAATTGCCGGAGCTGGTCTTGAGGAGTTCCCGCGACTTTATGGAAAAAGACGTCTACCCATTATTGAAGAAAGAATTCGATGTAAAGAAAGAATATTTTGTTAACAGGATAGTCTATCCTGACGCAAAAGCTCTCATAGATTATTGGAAGGCATCGACTTTCTATTTTCCCGAGTTTGAAAGAGATGTTGTGCGGGAGATGGAGGGGCGGTTTATTCAAAAAGGTGAGTTCGTGGTGGAGAAGCACGTAACAGCATACATCGCAAAAAGAGGGCCCTAGAAGATGAAGAAAAATATTTTAGCAGTATGTGCCCACCCTGACGATGAAGTATTGGGATGCGGCGGTACGTTGGCAAGATCGGCCTCGGAAGGAAATGATGTAAGGGTGGTAATACTGGGCGAAGGCATCACTTCAAGGG
>JAQURV010000126.1 GCA_029004355.1 Candidatus Omnitrophota bacterium | reverse complement strand
GTATTATTATATGTGTTGCTGTATTAATGATCGTCAATATAGCAACAGCGAGCTATGCTCAGGATATGGGCAAGAAGCTCTACAGAGGAGTTGCCAATATAGTCACAGGGTGGATTGAACTTCCTAAGAACATATACGACACCAGCGTAGAAGATAATCCTCTCTCTGGCATTACAATCGGATTAGCGAAAGGCGTTGGGATGACAATAGTAAGGACAGGCGCTGGCGTTTACGAGACAGTGACTTTCCCGTTCCCGATACCGGAAGGCTATACACCGGTTCTAGAGCCAGAATTTGTGTTTGCTAAAGGCGGCAAATAGAAGTTATCCTCACGGATGACAGAAAATAAGGGGATGAAAAGATAATTTTTATCCCCTTATTTTTTACACGAAAAAAATAGGGGTAATTGTGACCGAGAGAAGAAGATTTTTACGTTTTGATACGGCGCTGAACGCGCTTTGCGATTTTGTCAGCGATCGTTCGAAGGCCTCCTGCAAGGTCAAGAACCTGTCTAAGGAGGGAGCGCTGATCGTCTCAGATAAAAGGTTGAGGCAGGGCTCGGAGATCCATTTGACAATGGATGTACCGGGCGACAATGTCCCTATCTTTGCCTCGTGTGAAGTCGCGTGGCAGAAAGGCCAGACCGGTACCGGCAGTTACGAGACCGGGCTCAAATTCAAAAAAATAGAGAATTCCGACAAAGGAAGACTGCTCGAGTATATCTACACGCAGTGGTTGAAACTGCTCGATAAACAATAGCCAGACGCAATATTTAAAAGGAAGCCATGACAGAAGAGAATAAAGAAGAAAAGAAACCGGCTGAACAGAAGCCGGCCGAACCCGTTGTGCAGAAGCCAGCCGAACAGACACCGCCAAAGCCCGCGGCAGAGGCTGCGGCAAAACCCGCAGAACAGCCGGCAGTAAAACCGCCGGAAGCAGCTGGCCCGGCTCCTGACGCCGCAAAGCAAGAAGCGCAGCCTCCGGCTGCAGAGCCGGCAAAACCGGCCGAAGCTAAGAAGGAAGAGCCGAAGATAGAGAAACCCGCGGCCTGCGTTGTTTGCAGTAAGTCGATAAAGATAAAACGCTGGTATTATCGTAACGGCAAGTATTATTGCTCAAAGAGGTGCTGGCAGAAGGCTATGGAGAAAGAAAAGAAACCGGAAACCCCGGCTCCTGCGCCGGGCAATAATCCATAGATCGCAGACCGCACTACACGATGCCTAAGAAGGAATTTCCGCCTAAAGAAGCATTGTTCCCGGTTCCGGTCGTCCTCGTCAGCTCTATTGGCAAGGTAACCCCGATCCCTAACATTATAACTATCGCATGGTGCGGAGTCGTCTCGTCCGCTCCGGCGCTTTTAAGCATTTCGATAAGACCGTCGAGATATTCTCATGGCCTGATCAAGGATGCGGGCGATTTTGTTATGAACATCCCTACCGTTTCGATGCTGAAAGAGGTCGACATTTGCGGTACCGTTTGCGGCCGGGACGTCAATAAATTCGACATATGCTCTTTTACGCCCCGACCGGCCGGTAAGGTCTCATCGCCGCTTATCGAAGAGTGCCCTGTAAACATAGAGTGCAAGCTCAAAGATGTGATCCCCATGGGAGCGCACGATATGTTCATAGGCGAAGTCCTGCTCATCCACGCCGATAAAAGCGTCCTCACTCCTAAAGACTCCATAGATTATAAAAAGGCCTGCCCGCTTGTCTTTAACCAGGGTGAATACTGGAGCCTGGGTAAGCGCGTCGGCTACTACGGCTTTTCAGCCAAAACCTGAAACTGACGAAAAGACTTGAAACCCCTTGCCCGAAGATGGTAAAATAACGAACGAAATATGGGAAAGCAAGATTGCCTCTTCTGCAAAATCATAAATAAAGAGATCCCCGCGAAGGTTGTCCTGGAGGATTCCGGCATGGTGGCGTTCGAGGATGTGAATCCGCAGGCGCCGGTGCATATATTGATAATCCCCAAGGAGCATATCGAAAAGATCTCGGACCTTTCGGCGCGGCATCTTGAGATGGTGGGTCGCCTTGTCCTGGCGGCAAAGGAGATAGCGAAGAAAAGAGGTATTGAGGAATCCGGTTACAGGATCGTCATGAATTGTAACCGGGATGCGGGACAGGCAGTCTTTCACCTGCACCTGCATCTTTTAGGGGGCCGGAAATTCTCCTGGCCTCCCGGATAGACAGACAAAAGAGGGAAGCGAGACAAATGGTTACTACCGAAAGAAGGGCATTCCCGCGAGTGAGGGATGAGGGTTTAGCTTTACAATTAAATGCCGGAGATTTCGATACTATGACTCACACCATGGACGTGAGCGCATCCGGCATATACTGCAAGATCGACAAAGAGATACCGCTCATGTCCAGAGTAAGGATCAAATTGATGGTGCCTGACGCTAAGACCTCGAAGGCGCTGGACGTTGACGGCGTGGTCGTGCGGGAGCACCCCGTTATAGTGGACGGCGTGGTCAAACATTATGACGCGGCCATCTTCTTCGACAACCTTTCTCCGAAGTCCAGGGAGGTAATCCAGAATTATATTTCCACCAAGAAAAAAGGGGAAGGTGCGTGCTAGTATATATTGAGCTGCTCTTCATACTGCTTCTTGCCGCCGTCCTTTATCTGATATTCAAGAGCGACGGTCTGGTCATAAAGAGCGGCCTTCGCCGCGCCAGAGTCAAAGAATGCTGGGACGGGAAGAACCGCAGGCAATACCCGCGTTTCATGGAGTCCCTCGAAGTAGCGTATTGCATCGTAAAAAAACGCGTTTCCGGTATCGCCAGCGGGAAGACGGTGGATATTTCCGAAGGCGGCGCTAAGCTTCTCCTGGACGAGAAACTGCCTCTCGGAACGGCGATCAATCTAAAGATAGCGCTTCCCGACTCACAGCAGCAAGCTGAACTGATCGGCAACGTGGTCTGGACCGAAGACGCCTCGGACATCGAAGATCCCACCGGCAAAAGATTCTTTTATTCAGGCATAAAGTTTTCTTCAACAAAAGACCCTTCCGGCAAAGACTTTATCAGCTTCATCCGGTCGCGCCCCCCGGACCAGGAAAGCTAAGGTAGATGCATGGGGATCCCCAGGCGCCCCGAGAGGGTAAAGCTCATCGTAGGGTTGTTATTCCGGGACCAGGAAAAATATTCCGCGGTAAAAGATGCTCTTGTAAGGATGTTCGGGAAGATCGACTATGAGAGCGACGCTCTGGATTTTACGCAGACTTCATATTATGCCGGCGAGATGGGCGGGTCTTTAAAGAGGAGGTTCCTGAGCTTTGAACGCCTGCACGACCTTAAAACCATGCATAACGTCAAGGTCGGGACGAACCGCATGGAAGGGCGCTATCTGGACGGGCGCAACAGGACCGTCAACATAGACCCCGGTTATCTGAACTTATCGAAGGTGGTGCTATTTTCGACAAAGGATTATACGCACAGGATATACCTCAATAAAGGCATATTCTGCGAGGTCACGCTGTTTTATAAAGACGGTAAATTCAATCCTTGGCCGTGGACGTACCCGGATTACAAGACGGAAGAATATTTGCGGATATTTAACGATATAAGAGAACTTTATAGGGCGCAAAAAGCATGATAAAGATAAAGAAGAAGAGCCTGATAGTCGCATTCTTTTCCAGTGTGACATTATTGGCCGTCCTGGTCCTGACCCTGGTCGGCTATGTGATATATCTTGAAATAAAAGATAATGAACTTAAGACGTCTTACGAGCATCATCTGGGAGAACTTAAAAAAAGATGAGAAAGATTTATATCACAGTCCTTATCCTGTTCATCGCCTCTCTTTTTCTATTTATATTCTCTTTTGTATATCTGGATAAGTATAACCACAGGACGTTCTATTACAACATCTCGATCGGCGGCCAATATGTTGGGACAGCCACGATCGATAAATTTGTGACCGAAGAAAAGCTTATATATAAATCGGTCTCGCAAACGCCCTTCAGGGAACTTTTTACCGAAAGGCGCGCGAGGCTGAACCTGGACAGGCGATATAACCTGGAGGATTACCAGGAAGAACTCTTCGCAAACGGCGTGTGGGACCTATACTACGCCGAAAGCAATGGTGACGCGATCTCCTTCATGTCGAAATCTATGTCACAATTCACATCCTTGAGCAATTTGCCCATAAGGAGGGGAACCTTTATATTCAAGGAGGATGTACCGCTTACATACCTGCCCATAATCGAAACTTATGACTTTAAGATGGGGAACGCCCAGGGCTTTAATTCTTTTATATACCTTCCCGATAGCAGGACCCCTCCGATAAAAAGGTTCGTGACGCTGACATCCATAAAAGACGAGTATATCAAGATCGGCCGAAGGAAGATCAAGACAGAAAAACTTCTTTTGAAGATAAAAGGGCTGCCTCCCGGCAGTGTTTGGGTGGCGAAGTCGGACAGGACCCTTATGATGATAGAGATACCCGCGACCGGCCTGAAGATAACAAGGAGCTTTGAACCTAAAGAGGCTAAGCCCAAGGCCCCGTCGGCCGCTCCTTTAGAATATCTCTCCAGGGATGTGACGTTTCCCGGTAAGACCGCACAGCTTGCGGGCACTTTTACTACACCGAAAGACGATCCATCACAACCGGATCCGGCCGGAAAATACCCTGCGGTCCTCCTGGTCTGGGGCTCGGGTCCCCAGGACCGAAATTATCAAGGCCTCTTCGAGTCGATCGCAAGTTACCTTCCCAAGTATGGTTATTGCGTCCTGAGATTCGACAAGAGGGGGGTCGGATCCAGCGGCGGAGACGCCTTAACGACTACGCCGGACGATGAAGTCGATGATCTTGCCGGTGCGCTCGCGTTCCTCAAGTCGCAGAGCAACGTGAATATAAACAGGATCTCGGTCGTAGCCCATTCCGAAGGAGCGCTTGCCGCCCTGAGGCTTGCGAAGGAATCCCCGGATATCAAA
>JAQURV010000125.1 GCA_029004355.1 Candidatus Omnitrophota bacterium | reverse complement strand
CCGGATGCAGT
The DNA here is from genome assembly GCA_029004355.1 of Candidatus Omnitrophota bacterium. GTDB lineage: Bacteria > Omnitrophota > Gorgyraeia > 2-01-FULL-45-10 > 2-01-FULL-45-10 > FEN-1322. The sequence continues at coordinate 4,928 of JAQURV010000125.1, read as the reverse complement.
CTCAGTATTATTCTCCTGGCCGGGTGCAGTCTCAGTATTATTCTCCTGGCCGGGTGCGGAGGGTGTTTCAGCTTCAACCGTAATCGGGACCTTAGCCGGCGGTCTTTCCTTCTCCGAAATCGGCTTATCGTCCTGTGCGGACGACAGACCTATCAGGCAAAGTAGTAACAATGCTGCCGCAAAGATAGTGCCACCTTTTTTATTCACTCTTTCTGGCCTCCTTCTTCAGGCAAATTGACCGTATACTCTTTTCCGCTTATCGTAAGCACTACCGATTTTTTCAGGATCTTTTTGATCTCTACTTCGCCTGCTTTAAAATTTTCTTTGACAAGTTCACCGTTCATCACTGCCATGCTATGGCCGGATGCCTGCGCAACTATGCCCTCCAGCCTCAGGTCATCTATCGACACCGCTTCGGAGATCGGGATCATGGCTCCGGCCGCTTTCTCCTGGCCGATCAAAGGCACCATCGGGTCGCGCTTTCCATGCGCATCATATCGGAACCCTTCCGCTCCTAAAGATACCGCGGGAATAAACATAAGCGGAATTAAAAGCGCGAGCAGTCGTTTCCTCACCATATCATCTGGTCCCTATCAGTTTGTATGTCGCAACCAGCACCTCTATCTCATGTCGTTTAGGAGCGGCCCTATTCTCCTTGATAGCGATATCGACAACCTTCATAAAACGGCTGGCATTCTCCAGTTCAGATAAAAATTTGCCCAATTCATGGTAGCCTGACTTGGCATTTATAAGTATCGGTATCTCCTGGTATATCCCTTCCCGGGCTTCCTCGTCGGATTGCAGAGGCGTTATACCCACTATCTTCACGCCGGATCTTTTGGCCATGTTCGAAAGGTCCTCCAGGAGTTTTGGTATCTCCTGCTCGACGGGCAGCATGCGCTCGTAACTTTCGATCTTCGTATGATACTGCATCATCTGCTTCTTTAAGCCCTCGATGCTCGCTACGTCGCGTTCCGTGGCCGCAACCTCGGCGCGCAACCTTCTCGCCTTTTCAAATTGTCCCGCCCCGTTTTGTATTTGCGGTATAAGGAGAAACTTGACGTAGATGAACAATACCGCGGCACCCGCCGCAACGGCTATGAGTATCACCTGCCTCGTATTTTTAAGGTCTATACCCAGGTTCATTATCTTCCTTCGCTGTTTACATTTTTAAGGAGACATGTGATCTTGAAACTCATCACTTCCTGCTCAAAGAGTTTTTCCGCCCTTATCGACTCGAGCTTGATATCGCTGAAATCCTGAAAAAATGACGGGTTGTCTTTCATATTCTGGATAAACTTTCCTATGAGCGCCGTCCCCTGTTCTCCCATACTTGAGGCATAGCCGGATATATTGAGATACTTCAGGTTCAGTTTCTTCGTTTCTGTCTTCATTATCTCTTTTCTATTCCCGGCAAGAAGCCCGGCCGCTTTCACCTGCACGGAAACTTCGCTGGGCTTCTCCTCATAAGATATATCCGTTAACCATATGCCCTGTGTTACGCAATCGCTTAGTTCGTTGAGTTTCTTCGCCCAGCTGAAACGGTTCGCCATAAGGTCATCTATAGCCTTGGCCTTCCTGTTCGCGACATCCACTTCTGCCTTTAACACATCGTACTCTCTTTTAGCCGGCGCAAGCGACTGAACCTTCTGCGACATCGTCTTAGATGCCGCGGCACTTCTCGCGCCTACAAAAAACAGGATGATGTGCATGCACACGAGGATGCCGAGAGCCGCTATGGCAAGATTCCTGAACAAATCGGCCTGGCCCTTAAAACTCAGGCTGATCTTAGAAAGCGAGGACTCTTTCTCCCTGCGTTCTTCCGGCAGTAGATTTATCTTTATCATAATTACGCGCCCGTCATCTCAATAATAGACCGGCCGCTATACAAAGCCGGTTCTTCATCTTCTCAAAAAAAGACGCTTCTACGCCTGCTGAAGAAATATCCGCAAATCCCATGGGATCCCATAAGACCGGTTTCGATTCCAGCGACTCCTCGAAGATCCCCTCCAGGCCTATAATATTTGCCGTGCCGCCGGATATATAAACTTCGTCTATCCCCTTGCCGGCCTGATTTTCATAATATCCGAAAGAGAGCTTTATCTCGTCCAATAGGTCATTGAAGACCGTCTTGACGCATTCCAGCACTTCCGGCTCCTTATCCTTCGGCGGCGCGATCTTCGCCGCCTCCGCCTCCTTCTGCCCTATGCCCAGCTTCCGGGATATGGCGGATGTAAAATCGTTCCCTCCCATGATAATGTCCCGGGAAAAATATATCAATTCGCCTTTCAATATGCTCACATTAGTATGAGCGCCGCCTATGTTAAGTACGGCATATGACTTATTGGGGTCTGACGAGGGGGCGTTCCTTAAAAACGCGTTGGCAAGGGCAAAGCTGTCAACATCTATTAATTTGACAGAAAAACCGGCGTTCTCTATAAGCCCTATCCGCGCATCGACGTAATCTTTCTTCGCTGCCACCAGCAGGACGTTGAGCTTGTTATCCTTATCGTCCTTACGCAGGGTTTGAAAATCTATAATGCATTCACTGATATTGTATGGTATGAACTTTTCGGCCTCGTATCGTATGGCTCCCTTGAGAGCCGCGTCGTCCATCCTGGGAAGGGATATGAATCTGACTATAACGGACGGCCCCGAAATGGAGATAAGAGCGTCTTTGGCGCTTACCTGGATCTCCTCGGCAAGCGATTTCAGCGCTTCGGAGACCGCATCGCCGGAAAGTCCAATTATATCTTTGTAGCCGGCGGCGGTCACGACCGGCTTATCGGCAGTGCCGGAAGCCTGGAGGATCTTGATGGAACTGGTCCCTATATCTATCGCTACTCTATTTCCCCCGCCGGATGTCATATTTTATGCCCCTCTTGCTCATCGGTACATTGGACCTGCGGATTTGCGCCTACAGGATTTAACAGATACTCCCCGGCGGAAGGACATTTGGGCTTGCCGGAGCGAAGGTAGTTATTATAAACGTCGCTCTCCTGCTCCGGGGTAAGATTGGTACCGGAACGAATGTTATTGTCGATCGCCCATTGGTCGACTGCCGCGCTTATTTTCTTTAAATTATTTATGCAGACGGTGCGCTTTGAGATGGAGCTTATGCGGACGAAATTGGGAATAGCGATCGCCAGCGCGATCGCGATAATTGCAACGACTATCATTATTTCGATAAGGGTGAAACCCTTACGACTAAATATATACATAATATTTATATAAAGTTATCATAATGTAGGAGCTTTGTCAAGGGAAGAGCATGGGAGAAGAACAAAAAAAGGGGTCTGGCCCATTTTGGGTCAAACCCCTTTTCAAACTACTCTCATTGAAACATGAAACCATTGCGAACCGGTCGTTACGGAAGAACGTGCCCTGCAACATTGCAGGTAGGTCTTCCATTAACAACTGAGAGCGTATAGACTCCCCCTCCCTTACATGACGGTGTCGTCCTTATGTAATTGGGGACTAGATTAGCCCATGTGGGTGTAGCAGTATCCGGCTGACTTTCATCTACCGCCCACACCTGTTCGGCGCCTTCTATCTGCCGCAGGTTAGCTATACACGCTTCTTGTTGGGCCTTCTGCCTGGCCCTGACAAAGTTCGGAATGGCTATCGCCGCTAATAAACCAATAATTGCGACAACTATCATTATTTCAACGAGCGTAAAGCCCTTCGTCCTCATCTTTATCAACATATGCACTCACCTCCCTTTCCCCCATGATTGGGAACGTTTTTGAAATCCCTCACCTTCCTCAGGATTTCATCCCGAGCGAAGCGAGGGGAAAAAAAATCCAGACAAGCCCATAGTAATCTTTATGTTTTCTTAACTAAGGCCTATCTGGAGCATATCATTTATAAAATTATGGCGTTTTTTACAATTTCTCCTTCTAAGCCTTCTGAATTAAGTATACCTTATAAACTTGGCATTGTCAAGGCGCTGACAATCGGCGGGCAACTATAAGGCGTTGCGAACCGCTATGGTACACATATTACTTTTCACCGTCTTGGTTTCGCGTTTAGTCAAGGCATTACCAAAACTTACGACAAAAGCGCTGTTGGTCCTCCATTCGGTCGTGGTATTAACAAATGCTGTGGTACTGCTCCAGTAGTAGACCGGCCCCCAACTGGTAGAGCTGACCATGTTATAGCTGTATAAAAACCAGCTACCGGTACCGGTAAACATAGGTTTGTACGATGTCACGTCCCCGTACGCGTAGCCGGGATAATTTGCGCCGTAAAGCTGATGATCGTAATTTACAAGCGTCAATAACTCTTTTATATTGGGCAATCTCCAGTCTGAGAAACCGGCATGAGTTAAGTTGTTAGCCCATGCGACGGCTTCTGTCCACTTGTATACCCCGTACGTCTGACAGCCCACCGACCACATTAAACCCGTAGTGTTATCGATAAGCGTACCCTTAGAAGGATTGTATTCATACTGCGAACCCGAAACAGGAAGGCCCTTATTGCAATGGGCATCATCACCGGCTACGGTGGCAGGACAAGTACTGGAGCCGTACCCATTATAGCTACCTGTAAGATAGTATGTCTCACCTCCCTGCCCTGTCTTAGGAACGCCTATATTGAGCGGGGTGACGACAGACTTCGTCTTCAACTCTTTCGCGAAAGATGAGCTATCGTACATGAAGAAGCATAATAACAACATTAGAATAACGGGTATTGGGCGCATAAGGCCTCCTTTATTTTTAAATTTAATTGGCATTGCGAACCGCAATGGTACATTTGTGAGATCGCGCGTTCTTGCTGGCGGTATCTGTAAGGGCACTGCCAAAACTTACGACAAATGCCTGTTTGGCGCTCCAGGAACTGGTAGTATTTATAAACGCCGTAGTGCTGCTCCAGTAGAATACCGGCGCGTAGCTGGTAGAACTGGTCATGTTATAGCTATACAACTT
>JAQURV010000124.1 GCA_029004355.1 Candidatus Omnitrophota bacterium | reverse complement strand
ATAGACAGGGACAGCATAGCCTGCTTTGCCAAGGCGCTGAGGGATTCCCTGGCAAAGTTAAAAGGACTCTTGAAAGATCCGTCATATAATTTTATAATACATACCTCGCCGATCAACGGCCATGAGCGCGAGGATTACCATTGGCACGTGGAGATAATGCCGAAGCTTTCGAAGGTGGCCGGCTTCGAATGGGGAAGCGGTTTTTATGTCAACCCAGTACTACCCGACATCGCGGCAAAGAACCTGTCGGGAGTAAAAGTTCCGGAGAAATAAAACAAAGGCCGAAAGATGGCTTGGACCTTAGGGTGAGGTTTTCAATATGTATCTTTCGGCATTAAATTCGCCCCTGCATGAAGTGAAGCGAGCGACTTATGTCGCTATCGCTCCATAAGTCGTGGGCTCATTTAAAAAGGAGGGCAGTAGAAATGGCAGTTAAAGTGGGCATCAATGGGTTTGGAAGGATAGGGAGGATGGTAGGAAGGGCGATCCTTGAGAGGAATTCAAAAAATATAGAGCTGGTCGCCGTCAATGATATAACCGACGCCAAGACTCTGGCTCATCTTTTGAAGTACGATTCCGTTCATGGGCGATTCCCCGGAGGAAACGTAAAGGCGGGAACCGATTCTATCATCGTCAACGGTAAAGAGATAAAGGTGTTGGCAAAGAAGGACCCGGGCGAATTGCCATGGAAAGAACTTGGCGTAGAGATCGTCGTAGAGTCGACCGGGTTATTTACGCTGAAGAATGACGGCGTAAATAAAAAAGGTAAAGAAGTGAAGGGTGCCGTAAATCACATAACTAAAGGCGGCGCTAAGAAAGTCATCATCTCCGCGCCTGCCGAGGGCGAGGACCTGACGATCGTGCTCGGTGTCAACGAAGACAAGTATGACGCGAAGAAGCATTCGGTCGTTTCGAATGCTTCGTGCACTACGAACTGCCTTGGGCCTGTCGCCAAAGTAATAAATGAGGCGTTTGGAATAGAGAAAGGCCTCATGACGACGATCCACGCTTATACGAACGACCAGCGCGTCCAGGACCTTCCTCACCCCGATCCGCGCAGGGCGAGAGCCGCCGCGCTTTCGATGATCCCGACTTCTACCGGAGCGGCAAAAGCGATAGGGCTGGTGTTGCCGGAGCTAAAAGGCAAATTAGACGGTTTCTCGATGCGCGTTCCCGTAGCGAATGTTTCGGTGGTAGACCTTACATGCACGCTAAAGAAAGCCGCGACAGCCGAAGAGATCAACAAGGCATTAAAGGCCGCTTCGGAAGGCAAACTTAAGGGTATTATGGATTACACCGAAGACGATGTTGTCTCGGTCGATTTTAACCACTATCCCGCGTCAGCTACCGTAGATTCGAAGATGACAAAGGTGCTCGATAATAATATGGCAAAGATCATCGCATGGTACGACAATGAGTGGGGCTATTCGTGCAGGGTGGTAGACCTGATCGAGCTCATGGTTAAGAAGGGACTGTAGATCAAAATCGAAATAGGCGATGAGGTTCGCCACATAACCGCTTATTATTAAGCTGATGACCTCTACCCGTTAAAGGTAGAGGTCATCTTTTAAGGAAATTATGGCGAGGTATCTTTTAATTCTAGCAGGAGGGGCAATAGGGACTCTATTCAGATATATTGTTTCCGGCCTAGACTATAAAGTTTCAAACGGAATCTTTCCTATAAGTACCCTGGTGGTAAACCTGGCCGGGTCTCTGGTGATAGGTTTGTTATGGGGTTTATTTGAGCACGTCAATATCCATTCTAACATGAGGATGTTCATCTTTATAGGCATACTTGGAGGATTCACCACTTTTTCGAGTTTTAGCCTGGAAAACTTTAATCTCTTTAGGGATGGTGAGGTCAAAATAGCTTTAACCAATATATTTTTAACCAATTTTTTTGGTATAGCCATGGTCTTTATTGGTTTCGCAATATCACGATATTTAATAAACGTGCTCAAATAGGAGGCGAATCGATGAAATTGCCGGAAGAGGGAATGCTCTTAAGAATATTTATAGGAGAGACCGATCAACATAAAGGAAAAGCCGTTTACGAGCAGATCGTTCTGAAGGCAAGAGAGATGAATCTTGCCGGTGCCACGGTCGTTCGCGGACTCATGGGATTCGGTGCCGACAGCAGGCTGCATACCGCTAAACTCCTCAGGCTTTCCGAAGACCTGCCGATCGTTATCGAATTGGTAGATACCAAAGAGAGTCTCGATAAATTACTGCCTTTCCTGGACGAAGTAGTGACTGAAGGCCTTATTACGCTCGAAAAGGTCAGAGTCATCAAATATCGCCACAAATAACCAAGCTGTTTTCTGCGGGCAAGACTTTTAACTTTTCCCTTGACAAAATGATACTAACATGGTATCATTTAGCATGAAGCTGATAACGCGCAATACGGATTATGCGATAAGGGCATTATGTTTTATCGCGCGCAAGGAAGGCAAAGTGGTAGCGGTACCGGAACTTGTAAAGGCGCTGGCGATACCGCGGCCTTTCCTGCGGAAGGTGCTGCAGGGCTTGACCAAAAAAGGTTTTGTGAGATCGTATAAAGGCATAGGCGGCGGATTTATGCTGGCAAAGGCTCCGGGCAGGATCTATATAATAGATGTAGCCGGGACTTTCCAGGGCCCGTTAAGGCTGAACGAATGTTTTTTAAAGAAAGAGCCATGCCCGAACAGAAAGGTCTGCTGCCTGAAGAAGAGGATAGACAGGCTGGAGAAGTATCTATCATCGGAATTGGGATCTATCACAATAGGTGAATTGCTGAAAGGTTAGGTGAGGGGGTGATCTAAAGATGAGAGTGACTATCAGGTATATGCTGCGCCCTGTGGCGCGTTGCAAAGAGGGTTGCAGTAGTTAGTCCTGGGCATGACTCTAAACTGCCCGATTTTATTAGGTGGAAAAATGCGGAATAATGATATAATATATGACGCTACAGGAGGGTATCGTGAACAAGTTATTACATATAATAGCCGCTCCTAGAGGGGATGATTCGAGGACCCTTAAAGTATCGGGTGTATTCCTGGATAATTTTATAAAGAAATACCCCTCCTGTCTCATAGAGGAAGTCAAACTTTTTGAAGAGACGCTTCCGCCGCTTACGCTGAAAGTGATCTCCGGAAAATATGTGCTGCTGGGCGGAGGGTCGCTCGACGAAAAACTTAAAACCGCCTGGAAAGATGTAGAACGTTATATAGAGCAGTTCCTCTCCGCAGATACCTACCTTATAAGCACGCCTATGTGGAATTTCAGCATACCGTACTGGTTGAAACAATATATAGATGTGATAGTCCAGCCAAAATATCTCTTCCGATATACCGCTTCAGGAGCGGAGGGATTGGTCAAAGATAAGAAGATGGTCGTGATAACGAGCCGCGGCGGCGACTATAGGCCGGGTAGTCCGTCGGCTCCGTACGATCATCAAGAACCGTACCTGCGCGCGGTATTCGGGTTGTGCGGCATAAGAGAGATAACTTTTGTGAATGCCCAGCCCATGGATATGGGCCAGCCTTTGCAGGAAAAGGCGCTGGATGAAGCGAAGGCGTCCGCGAAGAAAGCGGCAGAACTATCCTAAAAAAGGAGAAGAATATGGACAAGTATAAATGCCTGGTTTGCGGTTATATTTACGATCCGGCAAAGGGGGATCCGGATAACGGTGTTCCGGCAGGGACGAGTTTTGACAAGATACCCGGCGACTGGGTATGTCCTGAATGCGGCGCGCCGAAGAGTGAGTTCGAAAAGGTGTAGGTGATAGTCCCGCCCGGAGTTAGGTGAGGGGCGGGACATTTTTACCAGACTGAGAAAGGAGTAAAAATGAAAGCAAAAATTGACGCGGATACATGCATTGGTTGCGGGCTTTGTGTTACCACATGCCCTGAGGTTTACAAGATGGAAGACGATAAGGCGGTTGTCTTTGTAAGCGCTGTTCCTAAAGGAGCGGAGGAGAATTGTCAAAAGGCTGCGGATGAATGCCCCGTAACGGCAATAGTGGTGACTAAGTAAATATGGCGGATCTTTCTATCCTTATAGGAGGTAAGGCCGGCTTCGGCATAGACAAGGCGGGCCTGGCCATCGCGGGTGTCTTGAACCGGATGGGATATCGCCTGTATATCTATCGCGATTATCCGTCGATCATACGCGGCGGCCATACCTTCTCGCTTATAAGGGCGTCGGACCGTAAGGTCGCGGCCCATAAGGATAGGATCGATATCCTGCTTGCGTTGGATCAGGATGCGTTTAGCCGGCACAAAGACAGGCTGGCGCAGGATGCGGTGGTGATCTCAGATTCCGATTCGGTAAAGATAGAGGATACGTCGCTCGCACACAAAGCAGCCGGCCTGCCGATAGCGAAGATATTGAAGGAAGAGAATGCCCCCGAGATAATGCGCAATTCGTGCATGATCGGGGCATTCTGTAAGGCAGCAGGGCTTTCGTGGGAGGCCCTCGATAAAGAATTCAGGAAAGATTTCCCTAAAGAGACGGATCTTAACCTTAAGATAGCGCGCCGGGGATATGACGCTCTTCCGGAGATCCGCAAGATCAAGGCCGTAGGCGAGAAGAAGCTTCCTCTCTTCAGCGGAAATGAAGCGACGGCGCTGGGCCTGATAAAAGGCGGGCTAAAGACCTATATATCCTATCCGATGACGCCTACCTCGCCCATACTTCATTATCTGGCCGGCCTCGCGGATGAATTTTCGCTGAAAGTCATACATCCCGAGAGCGAGATATCCGTTATGCTGATGGCGCTTGGCGCGGCTTACTGCGGCGAGAAGGTTGCCGTAGGCACTTCGGGCGGCGGGTTCTGCCTTATGACTGAGGGTTTGAGTTTTTCGGCTATGGCGGAGTTGCCTGCCGTCATAGTCCTGGGCCAGAGGCCCGGTCCGTCGACGGGTCTTCCCACCTATAGCTCTCAGACGGAACTCCATTTTGCGCACC
>JAQURV010000123.1 GCA_029004355.1 Candidatus Omnitrophota bacterium | reverse complement strand
CGCTTGGCGGAGCCAGTCTAAAAGAAGCGGTGAAGGACGGTGTGGAAGAGGCCGATCGCAAAGGATGCCTGCGGAAGTCCGTCGTGGCCAGCCCGTTGATACTCGAAAATACTAAGACGAATACGCCGGCCATTATCTATACCGACATAGTCGAGGGAGACAGGGTCAGGATAGCGGTTTCGACAAAGGGATTCGGCAGCGAAAATAAGAGCATGATAAAGATGTTCAAGCCGACCGATCCTCCCGAGACGATAAAAAAGTTTGTGGTGGATGTAGTAAAGAACGCGGGCCCCGGCGCCTGCCCGCCGCTGGTCCTGGGGATCGGGATCGGGGGAACGTTCGACCGGGCGGCCTATCTGGCGAAGAAAGCGCTCCTCGGGGCTATCGATAAAAAGAACCCGAAAAGATATATAGCCAGGATGGAGCGGGAGATCTTACGCGACATAAATTCGCTTGGAATAGGGCCGATGGGGCTCGGCGGCAAGACGACCGCCCTTGGCGTTAACATGCTGGAGGAGCCTACGCATATAGCAGGCTTGCCGGTAGCGGTGAATGTGAGCTGCCATGTGACCAGGAGCGCCGAAAAGACCATATGACCCCGAAAAAGATCAGAACGCCTCTTGCAAAAGAGACTATTGCCGCCTTGAAAGCGGGCGATGACGTATTGTTGAGCGGCGTGGTATTTACGGCGCGCGATGCCGCACACAAGAGACTGCACGATCTGATCGCTAAAGGTAAGCCCGTCCCGTTAAATTTAAAAGATGCATGCATATATTACGCAGGCCCGACTTCGCCCCGCCCTGGGAGAGCTATAGGGTCATGCGGCCCCACTACAAGTTCCCGTATGGATCCTTTTACGCCGGAACTTTTAAGACTGGGACTCTCGGGGATGATAGGTAAGGGCGAAAGGTCGCCCGAAGTAAAAAATGCGATAAAGAAACACAAGGCCGTCTATCTCCTGGCCGTAGGAGGCATCGGAGCGCTTCTCTCGACAAAGGTCAAGTCGGCAAAAGCCATCCTATTTAAGGATCTGGGGCCGGAGGCTGTATATAAACTGGAAGTTGTGGATTTTCCGCTTATTGTCGGGATAGATCCGGAAGGGAACGATATTTATGAAAAGACGTGACGGCAGGTCATGCGACGAATTGCGCAAGCTTAAGATAACGAAGAATTATATAAAGTACGCAGAGGGCTCCTGCCTGATAGAGCTGGGTGAGACGAAGGTCATTACGACAGCGACGATCGAAAATACCGTCCCGCCTTTTCTGAAAGGTAAAGGGACCGGATGGATCACTGCCGAATACGGCATGATCCCGAGATCATGCAAAACCCGCGTGCAGAGGGAAGCGTCGAAAGGCAAGCTGGGTGGGAGGACGATGGAGATACAGCGCCTGATAGGCCGCTCCATGAGGTCGGTGGCCGATATGTCGAAGATAGGCGAACGGACGATATGGCTCGACTGTGACGTTATCCAGGCGGACGGCGGGACGAGGTGCGCGAGCATTACGGGAAGTTTCATTTCGACCATCCTTGCGCTTTGGAAGATGAGGGAAGAAGGGCTGATCCGGGAGATACCCGTTTCTGATTACGTGGCGGCTATCAGCGTAGGGATGCTGGATGGCGGGCCGATCCTCGACCTTAACTACGATGAAGATTCATCCGCCGAGGTCGACATGAATATAATCATGACCGGCGACGGCCGCTTTGTCGAGATCCAGGGGACCGCGGAAAGGGAACCATTCAAGAAAGAAGAGATGAATAAGCTGATCGCCCTCGCTAAAAAAGGCATAGACGAGCTTATAGGGGCGCAGAAGAAGATACTCAAGAGCATGATCCCCGGATGAAAATAATAGTCATCGCCACTAAAAACGAGAAAAAACTTCATGAGCTCAGGCGGTACCTTAAGGGCGTCAGGGCGCATGTTGTGTCGCTGAAAGATTTCGCGCGCGTTCCGCGGATAGTGGAGAACGGCACGACATTTAAGACGAATGCCGTCAAGAAAGCGCTCGTCATATCAAGATTTACGCAAGGCCTTGTTTTGGCTGACGACTCCGGCCTGGTCGTGGCCGCTTTAGGAGGCCGGCCGGGCGTAAGATCATCGAGGTTTGCCGGCCCCAGGAAAAGCGACAAGCAGAACAATCTGAAGCTGCTCAGGCTTCTGGAGAAAGTGCCGCCTTCAAAGAGGCAGGCAAAGTTCGTCTGCGCGGTCGCGATATGCGATAACGGTAAGATCGTAAAGATGATCGAGGAATCATGCAGCGGCATAGTAGCTTTTTCCGAGAAGGGCGGCTACGGATTCGGTTACGATCCGCTCTTCCTTATACCGAAATACAAAGAGACTTTCGGCGAGCTGGGCTTAAAAGTAAAAGACAGGATGAGCCACCGCTCGAAGGCGCTTAAGAAAGCGCGTGAATTTTTAAGGTCCTACTTCGCTACTGCAGTGAAATAGGGCGAAGCTTCGTAGAGATTGGCGACAGTAACAGATTCCTACGAAGCACATGGTAGATGAAAAGTAGATTGCGAAGTAGAAAAATATCTGTAGAATACTCGGGAAGTAGCGCAGCTGGCTAGCGCACTTGCTTTGGGAGCAAGGGGTCGCGAGTTCGAATCTCGCCTTCCCGACCATTCTGCTGCGCCATTCGGCAGTTAGGCTGAGGTATGGCTTCGCAGGAATGAGTTCCTACGAAGCCCCATTACGGTCTAAGCGTAGTAGCGAAGTAGAACCAGTTCTTTAATAATTACGTGTCCCTGTAGCTCAGTTGGATAGAGCATCTGCCTTCTAAGCAGAGGGTCGCCTGTTCGAATCAGGCCAGGGACGCCAAATTTTACCTGAAACACAAAAAGGGGAGGGCAAAATGGGCAAGTTAAAGATCCTGTTGATCGACGATGAACCGAATTTTCTTGAAATGATGGGTCCGAGAATAAAGCAATGGGGATTTGACCTTATTGAAGCATCGAGCGGCCGTGAGGGGCTGGATGCCATAGCCCGCGAGCACCCCGACGTAGTCATCCTGGACTATATGATGCCCGACATGGATGGCATAGTTACGCTGCAGGAGATCCGCAAAACGGACAAAAACCTCCCGGTTATCATGTTCACGGCACACCCTTCCGCAATTACTATAGACAGTATGAAGGCATTGAATATTACGGCATTCATACCCAAGCTGAGCATCTATTCCAATACGCACGTCGCATTAAAAACAGCTATTGGTAATTTGGCGAAAAAAGCAAAGAAAAAATGAAGCGCAAACTGATCATTCGCGAAAAGATCATTCTTGCCATTTTCCTGGTTGCCATGATCCCCATGATAACAGGCATAGGTTCGGGATATTTTTTGGGAGTAGAGCTGTTGAAAACCGCCACTATCAATAAATATCAAAATACCGCCGCGCCGCAGGCGGCAGGCGCCGGCGATATGGGAGATCTTGTCGTACTGTATAATTCATTGGTCCGTAAGTTGTCTGTGCAGCTATTGCTCTTGATGGGCGTACTGTTGACGATAATGGTAGTCGTCGGTATTAAGGTCAGCCGGATGTTGACATTCCCTATAGAGAAGCTTCGCGAAGGAGTAGAGCGCATCAGTAAGGGAGACCTTGATCCCAGGGTCGTTATAAGAACAGGCGATGAGCTGGAAGTATTGGCGGATTCCTTTAACCGGATGGTCGAAGACCTGGGTAGGACTACCACCTCAATAGACCTGCTCAATGCGGAGATGAGCGCGCGCCATACGGCCGAAAGGGCGCTTGCCGAGAGCGAGGGTAAGATCAGGGCTCTCCTCGACCAGGCTTTCCAGTTTATCAGCTTGATCTCTACCGAAGGTGTCCTGCTCGACGCGAATAGGACGGCCTTAGATCTCGTAGGAGCCGATCCGCAGTCCGTCCTTAACAAGCCATTCTGGGAAACTCCATGGTGGACTCACTCGCCGGAGCTTCAGGCTAAACTTAAGAACGCAATAGCGGAGGCGGCCGCCGGAAACGTTGTGCGTTTAGAAGTTACCCATAAGGACAAGGACGGAAGCCTGCACGATGTGGATTTTTCTCTAAAGCCGGTCAGGGATGATAACGGCAGAATCATTTTCCTGATCCCCGAAGGCCGCGATATCACCGACCGCAAAAAAATGGAGGAAAAGTTGAGGGTTGCCTATGAGCAGCTCAAGCAGTTCCAGTCCCAGCTGATCCAGGCTGCAAAGATGGGGGCGGTGGGGCAATTGGCGGCCGGAGCGGCTCATGAAATAGACAATCCTATGAGCGTCATCTCGGGGGAATCGGAGATGCTGCTGTTGGAAGCAAGGGATGAGCGGACAAAGGATGCGTTAAAGACTATAATGGAACAGATCAGGAGGGTCGACAGTATCATAGAAAGGCTATTGAGCTTTTCCCGGAAGAAGGAGCCGGTCCTGCAGGCTCTTCGTATAAACGAGATAATAGAAGAGTCCGCGCGCCTTGCAGGTTACCAGGCCAAGACTCAGAGCGTGGAGATGGTAAAGGACCTGGCTAAAGAACTCCCGAAGATAATGGCCGATGAAAATCAGCTTAAAGAGGTATTCGTAAATATTATACTCAATGCCGCGCAATCCATGGAAGACAAAGGTACGCTCAGGATAAGGACTTATGAAGAAGGCGTCGTAACGGATGACAACGGAAATAGGCGCAGTTCGGTAGTTGCGGAATTCAGGGACACGGGTAAAGGCATGGACCAGGAGATACTCAACGGCTTGTTCGAGCCATTCTTTAGCACAAAAGACCGCGGTATGGGATTGGGTCTTTTTGTTTGTTACGGTATAATAAAGAGCTATGGAGGCAATATTGAGGTGCACAGCAAACCGGGAGAAGGTTCTACCTTCACCGTAAAGTTGCCCGCGCTGGGGTAAGGAGAAGATGCCATGAAAAAGATCCTGATCGTGGATGATGAGAAACCGGTATGCGAGATGCTAAAAAAGTTTTTGACCCTCAAGGAGTATGAGCCTATCGTTGC
>JAQURV010000122.1 GCA_029004355.1 Candidatus Omnitrophota bacterium | reverse complement strand
GTTGCGTTCGATTCTTGTGCTTTTACCGGTTCTTTCTTTATGGTATTAACTTGCATATATGTTTTTCTTTGTCGGCGTAGACCCTGTTCCTCTTTACCAGGCCGTCCCAATCGACGAGGTTCGCTTTGAATTCCGGGCCGTCAACACAGCTGAACTTTACCGCTCCGCCTACCGTGACCCTGCAGCATCCGCACATGCCGGTTGCGTCTACCATCAGCGCGTTCAAGGATACTATGGTCTTCAGGCCAAAACCTTTTGTGATATCGGAGACCCTCTTCATCATCGGTATGGGGCCGACCGCGTAAACAAGGCCGTACTTCTCCTTTTTCAGGAGTTCGGAAAGGACGTCCGTAGTGAAACCCTTTTTGCCGTATGAGCCGTTATCGGTAACGATATGCAGTTCATCCGATACACCCTTCAGCTCTTCTTCAAGTATCAGCAGGTCCCCGGTCCTGGAGCCAAGTATGGTAGTTATATGATTCCCCGCGTCTTTCAACGCCTTTGCCACCGGGTAGATCTCCGCTATGCCCACCCCGCCGCCCACAAGTATTATCCTGCCGTATTTTTTGATCTCCGTGGCGTGTCCGAGCGGGCCCGTCAGCATATAGAGTGAGTCGCCGGCGTTGAACTTCCCGAGCAGTCTGGTGGTGAGGCCGACTTCCTGGAAGATAAGCGTTATTGAGCCGTCAGGTTTGCAGCTATTGACTATGGTCAGGGGGATCCGCTCGCCCTTTTCATCGGCCATAAGGACTACGAATTGCCCTGCCCTGGCCTTAGAAGCGATATCGGAAGCGGCGATGTTGAGCCGCGTTATCTTTATGCCGTCGACGTTGCTAAGGATCTTCTTGCTTAATATCTTCATAAAATAAAAAGACGCCTCCTTTGCCGGAGAGACGTCTTTGTCCTATCATCATTTTTATAAGTTTATTTTGTGTAATTATATCATCTTGAAAAAAGTTGTCAAGATAAAGTTTTTAGCGCTATCATTTTGAGCTTACCTTTGATACCCCTTACTATCGAGATGCTGCTCTTCGGTACGTCGAAATATTCGCTCAGCAGCCTGATGACGGCATCATTTGCCCTGCCTTCGATGGCTCTCTCCTTTACCCGGACGGTGTACTGGCCCTCGCCGGCAGCTTCCACCGAATCCTGTTTTGAGCCCGGCTTTACCTTAACGGATATTCTTACCACTTCCCCGTCCTGGCCTTCTTTACTTTCGGGAAATCCTTGATCACCTCAAGCGATTCGCAGAGTTCGCTGTCCGAAAGGCGGATCTCTTTTAAATGGCCGGCCATATACTTTTCATAACCTGCAAGGTCCAGCAGGCCATGCCCGCTGTAATTGAACAGTATCACCTTTTCTTTGCCTTCTTTTTTTGCCTTATTTGCTTCATCTATGACGCAAGCGATCGCGTGGCTCGTCTCCGGCGCGCAAACCGTGCCTTCCGTCCTCGCCCAGACAAGGGCGGCATCATAGCACTTCAGCTGGTCGTAAGAACGCGGAGTGATAAGTCCCTCGACGATGCATTGGCTGACGAGCGGGGCCATCCCGTGGTAACGTAAGCCGCCCGCGTGTATCGGCGGCGGGATGAATGTATGCCCTAGGGTGTACATCGGCAATAAAGGCGTCATGCGCGCCGTATCGCCGTGGTCGTATGCGAATGGCCCGCGCGTCATCTTCGGGCAAGTGGTAGATTCCACGGGATATATCTCTATCTTACCGCCGTGTATCTTGTCGCATACGAACGGGAAGGATATTCCGGCAAAATTACTCCCGCCTCCGGCGCAGCCTATCACTACGTCAGGTTTCTTCTCGCCGGCAAGCGTCAACTGTTTCTTCGCTTCCAGGCCTATGATCGTCTGGTGCAGGAGGACATGGTTCAGGACGCTGCCGAGGGTATAACGTGTTTTGCCCGTCTTGTCGGATACGGCCTCTTCTATGGCTTCGCTTATCGCTATACCGAGCGATCCCGGCGTATCGGGCATCTTCTTTAATATCTC
Source organism: Candidatus Omnitrophota bacterium (assembly GCA_029004355.1). GTDB lineage: Bacteria > Omnitrophota > Gorgyraeia > 2-01-FULL-45-10 > 2-01-FULL-45-10 > FEN-1322. Next base: position 2,998 of record JAQURV010000122.1, on the reverse strand, counting down.
GCGGCCTGTCCTGGTTTCGCTGCTGGGACTGGCGATACATTTCGCGCCCCAGACCTGCATAAGCGTTTTCCTGAAAGGTTTCTGGTCGAAGCTTATCCGTACCATGAAGACTTTGCACTCCAGGCCGAGCAGGCTTGTGGCAAAGGCAAGCGCCGATCCCCACTGCCCGGCGCCGGTCTCCGTAGTAAGTTTCTTTATCCCGAATTTTTTGTTGTACCAGGCCTGTGGGACGGCCGAGTTCGGTTTATGGCTTCCTGCCGGGCTTACGCTTTCATCTTTATAATATATGCGCGCCGGCGTCTTCAGGTGCGCCTCTAGCCGGCTTGCCCTTATAAGCGGCGTCGGCCGCCAGATGGCTAAAAGCTCGCGCACTTCAGGCGGTATGTCGATCCATCGTTCGCGGCTCATCTCCTGCTCGATCAGATTGTCCGGGAATACGGGTGAGAGCATCTCCGGCTTTATCGGATTGCCGTCAGGTCCCATAGGCGGCTGCATAGGCGACGGCAGGTCGGCGGCTATGTTGTACCATTGTTTCGGGATATCGCTTTCGCTTAGCAGGAATTTTTTAATCTTCATCTTACCCCCTCTTTTGTCTTGTGTATTGGTCGAACGTCCGCTTGTTCCGCAGGAAGTCGAACGTACCCATCAGCTTCGATATAGATATTATCCATTTATACCAGAACATCTCCGTCATGGCTAGTAAAATCAGGTATGCAACATACGTGATCCGGAATACCTTTTGACTGCGCATAAACGCAAAGAGGGATAAAAGCGAAATGATGGTCTGCGACAATATCGTCAGGCACATAAAGGCCGCAAATATCTTTATATCGAGCAGTCCCGTCAACCAGCCCGTCAGGACAAATAAGATGCTCGCTATTTCGAAGAAGACGCCCATAACCTCGTAGATTATGTAGTAAGGCATGGTAAGGAATGCGAAAGCCTTATATCGCGGATTATAGAGCATATATTTATATTCCCACACGGTCTCATTTACGACCCTCTGCCATCTGCTGCGCTGGGATAATAAAGACTTTACATCGGAAGGACCCTCTGTCCAGCTTACGTAATATGGCAGCATGAGGATCGTGTACTCTCTCTCCGGCTTATTCGCTATGTAAGAATGGGCGCGGAACGTTATCTCGATATCTTCGCAGGTAAAGGCCGGGGAGAACCCGCCCAGCTCGTAAAGGATATCCCGCCGCCATATACCGAAGCCGCCGGGGACGTTTGGCATTGAATTGAACCTGCTCCAGGCGATACGGTTGCCGAAGAAAGAACGGACGTATTCAAGATTCTGGTAGGCTATCAATGGGCTATATGAAAAACTGCGTTTCTTTATTGTGCCGTCTTTTATCTCGAATCCGTTAGAGAGGCCGAAGTAGCTCCCCGCGCCTATGATATGCTCCGGGTCTTTTTCTACATAGGCCATGACCTTGAGCAGGGAATCGCGTTCAAGCACCGTGTCCGCGTCCACGACGCACACGTATTTATAGCGGGCTAAGTTAAGCGCGGCGTTTACGGCGCCGGCCTTCTTTAAGCCGCCCGTCTTCGTTATGACGGTAACATTGGGATATTTAACGCTCTTCAATATTTCCATGACCAGGCCGTCTTTGAAATGTTTCACGTATTGCGTTTCCCGCGGTTTCAGGTCCAGGATCTCGTCCAGGATGGCCAGAGTCCTGTCGGTGGAGTTGTCGTCGACCACTATTATCTCGAATTCCGGATAGTTCAGGTTAAGCATCGACAGAAAAGAATCGCGTATCCACAATTCTTCGTTTCGCGCGGGTATCACGATGCTGACCGGCAGCGTGAAAGACGTGAAGTATGTGAGCGGATAGTCTTCGGCCTCGTTCTGCCAGCGCCTCTTCCTCTCTTCCATGAAACCGACGACAGCGAGAAAGGCATAGTATGCGATGAGGACGATGAAGTATAAGAAGAAGATCGTCGTGATCATATAAATAGCATGCGGCAGGATATTATTCATTTAGCCACTTCTCCATCTGTTCCGCTATCGTGCCGTCGATCTGCCGCAAGGAATCCAGGATCTTTCTGCGCATAGAGGCGTCTTCTGTTTCCATAAGGGAGCTCTCTATAGCCTCAAGGAACATGCTCCTGGCAAAACTATCGCCCCCATCCAGGACATTCTTAAAATAAGGCAACGCGGTAAGTATGTTATCCTTGATAGCGGTCTTGATGCTGCCCAGCACATAGAGAGAACCGTCGTGCATGCATTTAAGTATGATGGGGATAGATCTTTCGCCGAGCGTTTTAGAAAGAGCGCGGACGGCATACATCCTTACGAACCAGGCATCGTCCTTGAGGTGCTTCACGAGGACAGGCTCCGATCCTTCGTCTCCGATCACGCCAAGGCATTCGCAGGCCGCGGCCCTTACATCATCCGAAGGATCTTCGGCAAACGCCTCTATCTTCCCGCGGTACCGCCCGGGCTTGAGTTTCGAGATAAGCTTTATCGCCCAGAAGCGAATAACCGGATCCTTTTCCTCTGCCATCGCCATCACCTTATCCGTGATAAAAGGAAAGGCCTCGAGTATCGAAGCGATCTTCCGCCTCAAAGCGGGCGTTTTTCTTAAGGCATCCAGGAGGGCGTCGGCCGAAGCCTCTGTCTTTAATTGACCCAGCGCGATGGCGGAAAAATATGCTATATCAGGGTCTTTGTCGTTTAAGGCCTCCCGGATTATCCTTACCGCTCCTTCCTTCCCGGCGTATCCCAGGGCGAGAATGGCTTCGATGCGATGCCATCTGTTCCTTGAGCTTCCGGCGGTTTCTTCGGCGCGTTTTAAGGTATCCGAATGTATGAAGCATTCCTTGAAGAGTTCCTGCTCGGACTGATTGAAGAAGACGGCATCCAGCCTCCGGTTCCCTTTTATGTCGAGAAATTGCTGGACCGTTGCTTTAGATATGGTGCCGAGGCATGTCTTATCCTGTAGCCCGGATTGGAAGAGCGTATAGAGGCTGTGTTTTATTTCGAGTAATT
>JAQURV010000121.1 GCA_029004355.1 Candidatus Omnitrophota bacterium | reverse complement strand
GCAACTTTAGCGTCACCGAGACGGGCTTCGAGGTCTCGGTCTTTGATGGGATAAGCGATATATCGGTCTTCTGCCGGCCCGGGGATATGTTCGAGATAAAGCCGCGCGGCCGCGGCGCGAAAGGGGAGTTCTGTTTCACGGTCGGCGAAGTATCGCCGGACCGGATACATTTCAAGCTGCCGAGGGGAGAAGAGGGCGAGAGGATCAAGGGCCTATTGGCGGTCGAATTTATCGAGAGGTCCGGAGAGCAGCTGGGCGGGGTGATCGAGAAGATATACGATTGGTCATGGCGCAGGCAGAAAGAGACGCTGCGGGAGATATTGACGAGGCTTTTGAATTCCAGGAAGATCAAGCTGGACCTTAAAGATAAGGATTGGGGGAACGCTACCACGGGTAAGCAGATGACGGACCGCCTCCTTGCCATAGATATTCCTCAGCCGTCAAAGAAACGCTCGCAGGATATAGAAGCCATGGTAAAGATATGCGAGGGTATGATGGCCGAGATAGAGAAGGATGAAGGGATAAAGCTCGACCCGGAACAGGTGCGCGCCATAGCTCATTCATTCGTCGACGGAGCCATACCCGTCTCGATCGTCCAGGGGCCCGCGGGTACGGGGAAGACGCACACGCTCCTGCGCCTGTGGAAAGCGATACGCAAGCATTTTTCGCCGAACGCCCCGCTCTTTATCGCCTCCCAGACCAATCCGGCCGTAGATCTGATAGTGCGGGGGATGCTGGAACTGCACGCAAAATCCTCCGGCGCCGCTAACGGATATAAGCCTGTAGTGAGGGTGGGTAATAATACGAACGATGTGATCGCAGCCGATAGTATAGAAGATACCGATTGGGAGAACCGCGGTACCCAGCTGCAAAAGATAAAATCGATGCAGAGAGGGTATGAACACACGATAGCCGGGACCTACAACGGACTGCCGCTCGACCGGCACTTAAGGAATACGTCATTGAAGTCGGCCAAATACGTTGTCTGCGACGAAACGAGCAGGGGGACGGTGCCGGAACTGCTGCAGCTGATAGATTTCATCAGCACGATAGAAAAGATCGTGCTCTTTGGCGACCATTTCCAGCTGCCGGCGACGGGGATAAAAGACGACGAGATAGAAGAGATAGGAGAGTCGCTTACGGGCGAATTGCAGGATAAGAGCAAGGAGCCTATTATCGAGATAAGGCTCGAAAACGTAAGGGTCGGTGAAAATAAGACGGGATACAGGGCCGAAAGGAAGCTCTCCCAGGTGTTCCACAAGGCGAGGCTCGCTCGCTTCAAGACGTCTCTATTGGAAAGCGTGATAGATATGTTCTCGACCGGTTTTCTCGCCAAGTCCGGGCTGGACTTCACTTTTCTCAAAAATCAGCGGCGGTCGGGAAGTCTTATAGTGGATCAGGAGAATTTTTTCTATGACGGCAAGCTGGTATCTGTAAGGGCCCAGACCGAGACCGACCCTGTCGAAAGGGACGGCGTCGTGATATGCGACGATTATAAAGGCAGGTACGGGGACAAGGCCATAGCCGGCAGGAACGAGCACATAACGACGAATGCGGGAGAGGTGCACAGGGCGATAAGCTGGGTTAACTGGCTTATCAATAATGAAGGCATGGATCCGTCCAAAAAGAGAGAGCTTGCCGTTATAACGCCGTATAAGGGGCAAAAAGCGTTGATGGAAGATACGTTTACGGCTTTTGCGCGTCTCCACGAGGCCTTAAGAGAGCTTGAAGAGAACGGCGGTTTAAGGCAGCAGGCCGAACCGGGCCATCCGGCAATATCAGTTGACGAAGCGGCCGGACGTCTTAATTATATGTACGCGAGATTCAGGGTCCAACAGCTTTACGGTGATGACAAAGCCATGGCCGACTACTTGAGATTGGCCGCGCTACTTGCCGATGAGCTTAAAAAACAGAACCCGGATAGCGCCTATGTCAGGGAGCTCGCGCACTCTATCCGCGGGATGCTGAAGCTGGGCGAGAGATTCGTGAAACCTTCGGAGATCGAGAAAGAGACTTTTGAGATAGTGACCGCCGACTCTTCCATAGGTTCGGAGTGGAAGGCCATAGTCTATTCCTGGACCAGGTCAAATACAATACCGACGGTAGGATTCATGAAAGGCGCGCCCATGAGCGAAGGATGGAAGAGACGCAACGTAATGCAGGGCAGGGCCCAGAGCTACAGCATAAATATAATGGACGTCGCGACATTCGAAAGCGATACGAACGAGAATATACACAAGTGGATCGAGCACAACAAGAAAGTTTTTGAAAAGGCAAAACAGATATCGCCTAAGAGCAGGTTCTATTACAGGGAATCGGACGGCGAAATAACGGACCAGGGCGTCAAGCCGGCATTTATAGGTAAATACGACGCGATAGAAGCCGAGCCTGTAAAATACGACGAAAAGACAAATACGCTGTCCGGCAGACTGACGGATCTCGAGACCGGCAAGCCTATAGATCTCAGCAAGGCCTCATATGTCGGCAGGGCGCCGCCGGAAGAAGTTAAAATAATCCTCGATGAAATATTCAAGACCAACAATTATGCCGTCGTAAAAGATCTTATAACTGAATTCAGGCGCTCATTTAAAGGCAATATCCTTATAATAGACCATCCCGACGACCCGGTCATATCTTTCTCGACGCCGGGGCTGATCGTCGTTTCGCGGTCGATCTTCGATAACAGACTAGCTCTCCTGCACGAGATATCCCATGCCGCCATGGATAGCGATCCTGCAAGATTTTCAAGGGAAATAGATATTTACCTCAGGGTAAGCGCGCCCGAAAAGCTCCATATAATGCTTCAAAAGGCCGCCGGATTCGATTCGCCACACATGTACCACCATTACCTGCTCCGGGCGCTCTTCTGGCATGTCTTCGGCGCGGAGGACAGGGACTTCACCCGTTTGATAAAGGAGAGAAGGGCTGCAGCCGTCACAGGCTCCGGCAGATTTGGCGCTCCTATGCCGCTCCTGGGTTTTAATTTAAGCTTAGTCAATCACTGGTGGGCGGCTGCCGCACTGATCGTTCTCGGCCTTGTTATAAGCTATTTTAATGGCCACTCTACTGAAAGATCATTCGTGCCCAGGAGCCATGCCCGGGAACTTATCGACCTTGGCGCTCTTGCTGCGATTATAGGCGGGAGCGGATATTTCTTTTGGTGTTATCCTGTTATAGTAATAAGCTTGATTGTGATGCTCCTATGCTTTATTACGCTATTGTCCGGTAACGTTAGTGTTAGTTATAACTTGCCCCAGGAAGAGGGGCTATTATCATCCGACCGCTCTGAAGCAAAACAGATGAAACTTCTTGGTGAGGCTAATGAATTATACCGGGAAGGGATGTTGCATCTGGGTAATGTCCGGGGCGCCAGGGTGGTGAACGGGAGACAATTATTGACGGCGATGCAGAGATTTATGCAGTGCGCGATCCGTCAGCTGGAATTTGCGAAGGCCTATGGGGCTACGCCCCGATCTTCGCAGGCCCTGGCGGACTTAAAAGGAGCGTTTGCGCAGGTGCCCGATCTCATGAAGCGCCTGGATGATAGCAAGTGGAGCGGAAGATGCCCGAAATTATTGGATACGTGCATATATCTTATAACGGAGATCAATTCTGCCAGGGCCGCCGATGTCCGGGAATTGCGCGAGTATCTTGCCGCGCAAAACAATACACCGGACGATATAGAGCGCTTTTTGAAAATAATAAAGCAGTATCCTCAGCTGATACTTGAAGTCGGCTGCGGCAATACCGTGGCGTCGCATCGGATCGCGCTAGGTAACCGCTCGGCCGGTATAATCGCTATAGACGCATATGGACGCGATCCGCATTATCAGGAAGACGCGGGACTGTTTGAAAATAGAGAACTTGTTGCCCAGAGATCCGGCTTTGATAATATTGTAGTACTGCGCTCCGGCACGGAACTCATAGATCTTTTGGCTAAACATGTAACGATAGCGCATCTATTTATGGCGAGTCCGGAAAAAGGGCTGGTTTCCGAAGTGGCCGCCCGCGATCTGTCGCACTGCGGTGACGTTGTAGTCATTCCTAACGCTACCAACGCGGCCTTTATAGCAGAGACGCTTAGAACTAAAACCGGACTTGAGTGTAGATCTCTGCCGATGGAGCATACCTTCCTTGGCGTAAACCTGAGGGAGGCATCGGATTACCGCGTGGCTCCCATGACTCTTGTCTTTGAGAAAAACCCTGCCGCTCCCCGTCTTGCGCCGGCATATATCTTCGGCGGGATAGCGCTGGGTGCGGCATTAGCATTCACTCCCCTCATGATGCATCTGGGATGGTGGCCGCTCGCCCTGGACCTGGCGGTACTCATATCGGTACTCTCGTTCATCCCCGGCCTGATAGTCCATGAGATCGGCCACTGGGTGGGCGGAGATTTCGGCAAGACCAATGTTAAGGAGATGCGCGCGGGGCCTGCCGCGAGCGCCATATTGTTCGTAACAACATCCGCCGTTGCAATACTCTCTCTTCTTTTACACGCACAGGTCCCCGTCGTTTATGTAGACGTACCGCTGGCCGCCGTTTTTGGCGCAGCCGCCGCTAACTACTTCGTCCATATCTTTGCCGATGACGGCGCGCTCTTTAGTAAGCGCGGTCAGGTCTATCCGGGGGACTTCTTCAAAGAAGCGGCCCGTTTTTATGCCACAGGCGTAAGAGATTTCGAAGAGGCCGATTATATGGGGGCGATGATAGTATTCGATAAGGCGCTCCTTATGCATCAGATATTATTAAGAGATTACTCGTTCGTACCGCCCGGCTATAAGAGGATGTTGGCAAACATATCGTGGAGGATGGAGGAGATCAGGAAGTTTATCGAAACCAGGAGACACGACGACCGCGCCTATGATCTTTACATGAACCGATGGGTAAAATGCAATACCCGAATGCTCGAATATGTCGATGCGGTTGCCATGCGGGAAAAAGCCGGGCCGGGAAATAGCATAACCTTGATCGGCATTATCGCACTCATCGGGATGGCGGGC
>JAQURV010000120.1 GCA_029004355.1 Candidatus Omnitrophota bacterium | reverse complement strand
GCGCTTGAAGGCGCGTCGGGGGCCGGGGCGGCTGTCGAGAAGATCGTGCTGAACGAGCTCTGCCTGAAGCCCTGCCAGGGGTGCTATGGATGCGCCAAAGGAGATCCTTGTGTCATCAGGGATGACATGCGTCTTGTCTATGGCAAACTCGATAAAGCCGACGGTATCATGATCGCCTCGCCTATTTACTTCGGAAGCGTCACCGCTCAACTCAAGACAATGATCGACCGGTTTGAACCGTATTGGGTCCTGAAGCATGTCCTGAAGAGACCTGCTCCGGGCAAGAGGCGCCGGAATGGGATCTTTTTGTGCTGTGCCGGGGAAGAGAAGCCACTCTTCTTCAGGAACGCCAAAGATATAATAAGATTTTTATTCAACACGCTCGATATCGAATATCTCGGCGATATATTTTGCGGCGGCCTCGAAAGATCCGGGGCCGTGTCGGACAGGCCCGATCTGCTGAAAAGATCTTTTAAACTGGGTGAGGAACTTGCGAAAATATAAGAAGACAGCCATAGAGGCCGCCATGAAGAGCGGCCGGCTTATCAAGAACTCCGTCGGGAAGATCGGGACGATATCTTATAAAGGAAGGGATAATATCGTTACCGATGTCGATAAAAGGGCTGAGAGGATGATCATAAATATCATACGTTCGCGTTTCCCGGACCATTCTATCCTTTCCGAAGAGAAGGGCTCGCTCGATAATCATTCCCGTTATAAATGGATCATAGACCCGTTAGACGGTACCACGAATTTCGCCCACGCCTTCCCGTTCTTTTGCGTGTCGATCGCGCTGGAGATAGCGGGCGTGGTTTCGCTCGGCGTCGTCTACGATCCTACGCGCGATGAGTTATTTTCAGCTGAGCTGGGAAGAGGCGCGTATCTCAACGGAAAGAAGATAAAAGTTTCAGGCGCTAAGGGGCTTGCCGGCTCGTTCCTGGCAACGGGATTTTCATATGGCCGGAGACGAAAGGATAAGAACATAGGTAATTTTAAAAGACTGCTGATGAAGACCATGGCAATACGCCGTGCCGGATCGGCTGCGCTCGACCTTGTATATGTAGCCTGCGGGAGATTCGACGGATTCTGGGAATTGGACCTTCATCCATGGGATAGCGCCGCAGGATTTTTGATTGTTAAAGAAGCAAAAGGTAAAGTTACGCAATTTGATAACAAGCCCTATTCACCCTACCACAAAAATATTCTTGCCACTAATGGTAAGATACATTCACGGATGGTCTCGCTCCTAAAACCCTAATGTTAAGGTATAAAATATTCAGTTTTTCGTTATTGACAAGGTATACCTGTTAGTATATACTAAACGTGCAATAAAAAAAATATGAGATACAAAACTACGATAAAGATTGTAACGGAAGCCAGTGATAAGAACGAGGCAATGGAAATTGCCGGTGAGTATCTATCTGGTAACTTAACGAGTGGCGTGGATATGCAGTTACACACGGCGCCCGTTAGCGACTGCAGGCAACATATCGGTGTCGCATTGGCTGTGATGTTGATCGTAACGCTATTGGCGATACCTGCGACCGATCTGAAGCATTCACAAAGCTTTCTCTCCAGTATTCCCGCGAGCAGCGTTATCCAACCGCCGCTGAAGACATCTCCGGCCGACAAGAAGTTCTCCGATTTCAAGAAGGAATGGCAGGATAAGCACGCCCAGGAAGTTTTAAGCTCCTTCAAAAGATAATTTTCTCAGATCATAGACGGCGATCTTTTGTGAAATTTCACGAGACCGCCGGTTTTTTATGTGGTATATTAAAAAAAGATGATCATCAAATCGGATAAAGATATAATACAAAATTATTTTGAGGACACCTCCAACATTAGGGGCGGGCATGCCGACGAAGTCGTGATCCCCGAAAGCTCCTCGGAGCTCGCTTCTTTTATGAAAGAGGCGAACGCCGGGAGGACGCCGGTAACGGTCTCGGGCGGCGGAACCGGGACCACGGGCTCGCGCATCCCATTTGGCGGCGCTGTGGTCTCGATGGAGAGATTGAATAGGACGATAGACGTATCCGCCGCTAAGATGTCGGCGACCGTCGAAGCCGGTGTTCTCGTAGAGGAGCTTAAGGATTCCGCGGAGGGAAGAGGTCTCTTTTACACCTCCCACCCCACAGAGAAGACAGCTTTTATAGGCGGCACTATAGCGACGAATGCCTCCGGCGCAAGGTCGTTTAAGTATGGTCCCACGAGGAAATATGTCAAAAGATTGAAGATGGTAATGGCGGACGGCGAAGAGTTCGAACTGAGCCGCGGGCAGATATTCCTGTCAAAAGATAAGCATGAGATCAAGCTTCCTTCCGGCAGAGTAATAGATATTCCCGTTCCGCGATACCGCATGCCGAATATAAAGAGCTCGGCCGGATATTTCTGGAAAGACTGCATGGACGCGATAGACCTGTTCGTAGGACAGGAAGGGACGCTGTCGGTTATTACCGAAGCCGAGCTGGGGCTCGTAACCAAGCCGTCCGGCATCTTAAGCTCATTTGTTTTCTTTAAAGAGGAAGAAGACGCCATAAGTTTTACGGAAGAGGTTAAGAAAGAGAACGCGCTCGATGTCCTGTCGATAGAATACTTCGACCGCGGCGCTGTCGATACATTGCGCGGCCGGAATAAAAATGTCCCGGCCGCGGCGCTGGCGGCTATATTCTTTGAACAGGATGTGACCCGGAAGGATCCCGACGCGGTCATGGATCTTTGGGGCGAGCTGATCTCGAGGCATAATTCATCGCTCGACGATACATGGGTAGCGATGAGCGAGAAGGACTCGGGCGTCTTTCTCGATCTGCGCCATTCGATCCCGGACGCTATCAACGATCGGATAAAACGCAGCGGGTTCAAGAAGTTCAGCACCGACATAGCGGTTCCCGGCAACAAATTCCTCGAAATGGTCTTCTACTACCGCCAGGCCTTTAACGAAACCGGTCTCAGCCACACCATCTTCGGCCACATAGGCGAGAACCACCTTCACGTCAACATACTGCCGGGATCGCAGAAGGAGGCGGAGGCCGCGAAAAAATTATCGCTCGAATTCGCAAAGAAAGCCGTGTCTCTGGGCGGGACGATCGCGGCCGAGCACGGTATAGGCAAACTGAAACATGAGTATCTCGAGGTCATGTATGGCAGGGAAGGCATGATGGATATGGCAAGGATAAAGAAGGCGTTCGACCCGAATTGCATACTGGGCCTGGATAATATATTCCCGAAAGAGCTTTTAGCTTGAATTTTTTCAGTCTAGCGGTATAATCGTTATAGTGATTTGAAACAGGAGGGTCTAATATGGATATGCGCAAAGTAACAGCGTGGGCTGTGGGGTTATTGATCACATTGATCGCGGCGAATACCGTCTACTGTCAGGATGACGATACGACCCGCAACGTATTGAAGAACGGACTCCTTGGCGCCGGGACAGGCGCGATCGCGTCAGGCGCTTCGGGCGGCAATGCCGGAAAGGGAGCTTTGATCGGCGCCGGGACAGGCGCGCTGGGCGGTATCTTACTCGATGCGATAACTACGCCTTCGTCATCGCGTTCATCCAGACGTTCGGCTCCGCCTCCGGAAGATGACTATTATACCGAGGATGACCAGGGTGATTACTACTACGAAGAGCCTCCGCAGGAATCCGGCACGCAAAAGGTGCTGAAGCAAGGGTTGCTGGGCGCCGGGACAGGGGCCATAGCAGCCGGTACGTCAGGCGGCAATGCCGGGCAGGGAGCGTTGATCGGCGCCGGGACAGGGGTAATAGGCGGAGCGCTTCTAGACGCGATAACGACGCCGTCACAGCCAAAGCGGGTATATCGCCGCAGACCGTCTCAGCAGTCTCAGCGGCAGGTGCAGCAGCCGCAGATGCAGCAGCAGAATGTCCAGGTCCAGGAGGAGCAGGTCGGGGCAGAGGGCGGCAAGAAGAAGATAGTTAAACATTATGATGCGACCGGCAAGTTAGTGTCGGAGGAAGAGATATACTACTAACCGGAAAAAACAAGATCATCAGAAAGACCTCCTTCTATCCAGCGCGATCTAGACGGAGGTTTTTCATTTGAGGCATATGAGGATAAGAAAAGAACTTAAGCTGACCCAGGCAATAGTATTGGCCATATTAGTCGTTATTTATGCCGGCGCAAAGCTTATATCCGGCACCGGCAAGCCGGCGGCAGTGAAGAGCGAGACTGCCGTTGTCGCGCGGGCAGTGGATGGCGATACCCTGAAACTATCCGACGGGAGAAGGGTGCGGTTGATAGGCGTTGATACGCCGGAAGTGCATTACAGCAATAAGCTTCTGCGGGACTCCAACAGGAGCGGCAAAGATGTGAAGGCTATCCAGGCGCTTGGCAAAAGGTCCGCGGATTTCACCAGGCAACTGTGCGAAGGGAAACGGGTCCGCATGGAAACGGACGTGAAGAAGTTCGACAAATATGGCAGGCTTTTGGCCTATGTCTATCTGGAAGACGGCACATTCGTAAATGCCAGGATCCTGGAAGACGGTTACGGGCAGGTGATGACGATACCGCCGAACGTAAAATATGCCGATCGTTTTTTGAAGCTCCAACAGCAGGCCCGCGATAATCATAAGGGCCTATGGGCCGACACAGACAGCCTGTAATGGCCCGTCCTCCCCGGGATAGCTTGTTGAAGTTCATCGAAGTTTAATATATAATATAGATATGGACAAGATAAAATACAATAAAGAGATAGGACTTGTCGATCCTATAATGATAGCCGGCTGGCCCGGAATGGGCAGTGTGGCACTGGGCGTGGTCGACTACCTCCAGCGTAAATTCAATGCCGTAAAATTCGCGGAGATAGAGGTCGACCCGATGGCGATAATAGATTCGGTTGCCGTTGAGGACGGCCTTGCGGCGTTCGGGCCGATGCCGAAGAACACGTTCTACTACACAAAGAAACCGGACCTCATCATATTTAAAGGCGAGGCGCAGCTTCCCGGCCCCGAAGGTATAGTTCTCCTGGAAGAGG
>JAQURV010000119.1 GCA_029004355.1 Candidatus Omnitrophota bacterium | reverse complement strand
TCGATCTTATGAGGCTTGATCGCTTTTAAAAAACCAAGGATGTCTTTATGTGATGAGAAATCGGCTTTGTGCAAAGAAATATCGCATTTATATTTCCCCGCAAGCTCTCTCTTCAGACTTGCCGCCGCTTTATCATTGGAACAATAATGGCCGATCACATTCCAGCCCCCGCGGCAAAACCTTAAAGCCGTCTCTTTACCTATACCGCTCGTGATCCCCGTGATCAAGACCGTCATTTTTTTCATAACTCACCTCTGCGTTCTTAGTTTTATTCCGTAGAAAAGAACCTTTCGATATACTCTTTCCTTAAACCCTCAAAGATCCGGTTGCCTTCTGCGTCGAAGCGTTCGGCAACGGCTATCTCGGGCCACCTGCTCCTGTCAAACCTCACATACAGGGAAAATGTCCTCATGATGCCTCTTATCTTCTCTTTCGGGAATTGCGGCATATCCAGAGCGGGATCGCCGGTAAGGCACGAGGTCTGCGCGTCTTCGCCTATATAGCCCAACTTCACCGAAAGGTCGCGTAAGGGCGCTCCATGATACGGCACGAAAGCATAACAATTCATCGTATCGACCGCCCCGGCGACCTTCCTGTTCAGTTCCACGGTATCCATCGCAAGCTCGCGCGTCTCCGTGGGGAACCCCACTATATTGTTCACGCTTATGCCTGCGGGCAGGGCACAGTCGGCGATCATATTTATGGCTTTGATTATCGCATCGTTCTTCAATCTCCTGTTGACCAGTTTTGCCCTGAACTCCTCGTTCCCGTGCTCGATGCCGAGAGATATCCTGTGCAGGCCGACCGATCGCAGCTTCAGCACGCGTTCGCGCGTCACGGTCTCGGGACGCGTCTGGCACCAGAACGGCAAGCCTATATCTTTATACATCTCGACAAATTCATCCATCTCTTTGTCGGTATACGCGAAGAATGTGTCCGCCCAGAAATAAAAGTACTCAGCCTTGCACACATTTTTATAGAATTCGAGCTCCCGCCTCACCGATTTCAGGGACTTCTTCCTGAAAAAATTCCCGGCGCCGGCTTCCCTGTATAACCTTATCTGCGCCGGCGAATTGCAGTAATTGCATTGATACGGGCACCCTCTATGGGTCTCTACGGGAAGCATCCTGTAGACCTTCCCGGCCATGGGCCGGTAGAGCCTGCCGTCCTCGAAGAGCGAAAAATCGGGCAACGGATTGTTGTCTATGCTGCCGACCAGCCTGACCTCATTCTTCCTGATCTTGCCGTCAGGGCTCTTTACCCACAGGTTGGGGATCCCGGAATAGTCCTCCCCGTCCCTTATGCTTTCGCATAATTTAAGGAGCGCGTCTTCGCCTTCCCCTACGCATACGATATCGATCTCCTTGTTCCTTATGACCTTTTCCGGGGCAAATGTAGCAAAGACGCCGCCTACTATCGTAGGGATGCCGTATTTGTCTATATATTTTAAAAACGATAACCCGAGATAGAACGTATCTTCCGTGGCCGACATCGCAATGAGGTCCGGTTGAAAAGTATTTACAAGTCTATCCAGGTCTTCGTAAGGATCCGTCGACTTGACAGAGACCTGTTTCGAAAGGTCGAACGGCCTCACCGCAAGGTTCTTCTCTTTCACTTTATCGGAATCGAAATCCGTACCTATCTTATAGTACGTGCTGTCGAAGAGCCTGGTCTCGAAGCCGTTATTGTTCAATATCCTGGAAAATATCGCTATTGCCGGCGGCAGCATATTCATGCCGTGGAAATTGGGATATATGAGCAGGACCCTGGCCTTCTTCATCTCTTATCTGCTTTCTCGTAATTAAAGTATCGCTCCCTGACGTATCGGACCGCGTTCCTGACGGTCTCTCTCGTCTCTCCAAATCCCCGCTTCATCTCAATGGAGACGAAACCATCGTATCCGCTGTCGTAGAGAGACTTCCCTATCCCGGAATGGTCGAACCCTGTATGTCCCGGGGGAGCCAATCCGGGATCCCCTACGTGAAAATGCTTCATCAGGAGCCCGTATTTTTTAAAGACAGAATCGATATCTTCTTTGGCGTTTATCATCGCCTTGGCGTCCAGATGAAGGCAGAAGTTGGGGCTCGCCACATCCTTCACGAGTTTGAAGCCCTCATCCGCGCTCTTTATGAAATCACATTCGTTTGGGCCCAGGGGTTCTATGCAGAAGAACCTGTCGAACTTTTCCGCCTCATGGCCCAGCTCCCTGAAGCTTTCGACGGCTATACCGTAACAATCCTTATAATCCTTATCTCCTACCGCCCTGCTCTTCGGGGAACCGTATACAAGCACGCGCGCATCAAGATCCGCCGCGAGCCTTATAAAATCCTTGAGATACTTTATCATCTGCCGCCTGACGCTCTCTTCCCCGAAGAGGTACAGGTCGGGTCTGGTAAAGAGGAGCGCATGGACGGCAGGGATGACGAGGCCGTGCCGCGCGATCATCTTCTTCAACCCGGCTATATCTTCCGCGCTTACCGTAACAGGCTCTTTCCATATGCAGCTCGGAGCTATTTCGACCCCGTCACAGTTCAGCTCCTTTAAGAAAGCTATATGTTCTTCCAGTTTTGAGTTTTCCCACGCGATATTGGATACGGCCAGTTTCATACCTTATCCTCTCTTTCACGTACGTTTTTATCGACCCAGTACTCTACCTGAGGTATCTGCCATTCATAATCGACATCGAGCCCGCCCCATTGTTTGAGAGGATATATCCGCCGGCCCATCCACTTCTGCGGCAGGAGACCGCTCTCTATATCTTGAAGGCAGCCGGGCCTTATTATGGAGACGCCCATATCTGCAAACCACACGTCGCCTTGCGAGTCCCTGTCGCAGTTCAGCCGCTTCGGATCCCCGAAGGAAGCGGGCGGCACAAAAGGATGGAGCAATCCGTCTTTCTCTATCCGCCTTGCCCTTAACGGGCTCCACATATTATATTTCGATACCGAGACGGCGGAGTCGTATTCCGGATGAGCGCGAAGCGCCTTTATCCCATCGGAGATCATGGCGGAAGTTATCGACGGGGCATTGCACATGAGAAGCACCATGAGCTCTATCTCGTTATCTTTCTTTAGTACTTCATAGGCATGCAGATAAACGTCTTCTCCCAGGGCTCCGTCCGTACAGAGCGCGGGCGGCCTGTTAATGACTTTGCCGCCATTGGCTTTTACCAGGTCCATGAGACGTTCGTCGTCGGTGGATACATACAATTCGTCGACCTCCTTGCATCCTTTAGCCGCATTTATCGGATACCATGCGAGCGGCTTGCCGAAAACAGGGTGCAGGTTCTTACCGGGAAATCCTTTACTGCCTTTCCTGCCTATTAATATAGCGGCTATCATATATCTTTCTTCTCCCCCATACTTTTTAATATCTCGCTGTCTCTCAGATAACAACCATCGCATGCCGGGATCTCATGAGCCGATCCTCCGCGGTGTTTTTTGCGCAAGGCATTCAGTTTATCCGAATGCCACGCCTCGGCGATCGTCATATCCCTGATATTGCCGAGCGCGAGCAGGGCGTCGTCGTCATGGTTGCACGGCAGGATCGTCCCGTCCCACCATATTGCCATCCTCTGCCATATCTGAGGGCATGCCCACGCATATTTTATACCGCGCTTCTTCACCTTCATCTCTTTATAATCCAGGAACGCCACTTCATCCGCGCGTTCCTTCCAAAATTTAGTATATTCCCCGAAGACCGGCTCCACGTCGGGAAGCATGACCGTCTGGACCCTCACTTTGGGATGAGAGACGCCAAGCCTCTTTTTAAGCGATTGCAGACCCGCTATATTCGCAAGGACGGTTTCGTATACCGCTCCCACCCTGTGCTTCTCGTACATATCTTTGGTATATCCTTCGAACGATACGGAGATCCTGTCTAAACCCGCTTCTATCAATCTTCCGGCGGCCTTCTCGTCCAGGAGCATGGCATTGGTATTAAAGTATACGTCTACAAGCCCGCCCTTCTTCGCGTATTCCACAAATCTATGTATCTCGGGATGGAGCAGCGGTTCCCCTCTTATATTATATTTGACGCCGTAAAGAGAGTTCTCCTTCCCTTCATCAATGATCCTCGCTAATATATCAAACGGCATGAACCCCTTTTTTATGGTATCCCCCCTGAACGTCGTAGCGCAAAAGGGACACTTGAGATTACAGGCGCTTGTAACCTCTACGTCTATGAATAGAGGAAATCCCCCGACCTGGAATTTTTCCGGCCAGCTCTTCCATTTATCCCTATACTCCTTATACTTGTCGTCCCCGCCTTCGAACAGGTTAGCCCCGGCTATATGATGAAAATTCGCGTTTACCCCGACCGTTATCTTCTCGCCGGCCTGGCCGGCATCTCCAAAAAGGATCGTCTCTAACCCCACGAGCCTCGATAGCTCACGCTTCTCATCCTTATTCAGGACGATCAAATAGTACGCCGAAACGGAGGTCAGATAGATGGCCGCCATCTCCGCCAATGTCATGGATATACTTTTAGGATACAGGTATTTTGAAACCGCCGATGCAAGCAGGATGACAACGACATATAAAAATAAATTATTCCTGATCGCCTTGTGGTAATATTCCCGGAAAGTGACGTTGAGGCTCTTCAGAGAGAGGCGCAAAAGGAAAGGGAAGCTGACCAGGATCATAGATAGCGATAGGCCTATCGCTATCGCGGAGATCCCCAGGACCCTGATCAAAGACAGGCCTATGACGATACTCATCACCGCCGTGGCGAACTGTATAAGAAGCGGCCTTCTTATTATCGCTTTTGCCGAAAGCATTCCGGCGGCGATCTCCAGGGTCCCGTTAAAGACCCAGAAGAGTATTATTATGCGGGCCGGTATGACGCTGGCGCTGAATTCGGGCCCCATCCAGTATTTGATAAAGGGCTCCGCGAAAAAGAACATTGTCAATACGACCGGTATAAAGACCGCCGACATGTATTTGGTGCCTTTAAAAAGAAGGTTCCTCTGGCCTTCGTAGTCGCGCCTGCCTTCCATCTCGGAAGCCATTGTCGACGGAGGGGCGCCT
>JAQURV010000118.1 GCA_029004355.1 Candidatus Omnitrophota bacterium | reverse complement strand
TGGCGGAGATGATGTGGCCCGACCAGCCGCTCGGTATGCCGCTCGCCGGTACGGTAGATTCGGTAAGGGCTATTACGAGGAGCGACCTACTGACGTATAAGAGCGCTTACTATAACCCGAAGAATATACTGGTGGCCGCGGCGGGTAAGGTCGAAGAAGAAGAACTTACCGGGATCGCGGGCAAATATTTTATCGATGTGCCTGCCGGGCCGGTTTCACAATTCGAGAAGGTCATACTTGACCAGAAGGTTCCGGGGTTGCATCTGACTACGAAGGAGACGGAGCAGACGCATATGGCGCTGGGCTTTCACGCCGTCGACAGGTTCCATCCCGACAAACACGTCTTAAGTATCCTGAACATAATCCTGGGTGCGAATATGTCATCGAGATTGTTTCACATCGTGCGAGACGAGATGGCGCTCTGCTATGAGATCTCCTCCAGCATAAGGCGCTACGAAGATTGCGGCGCTTTCGTTGTGAGCGCCGGCGTGGATAATAACAAGCTTGCCAGGGCGCTTGAGATAATCTTAAGGGAACTCGGGAGGGTAAAACGCGAAGCCGTCGGTGCGGAGGAGTTGAGGCGCGCGAAGGAATATTATAAGGGCCAGCTTCTATTTGCCCTGGAAGATACGATGAGCCATATGTTATGGATGGGCGAGAAGACCATATCGGGCGAAAAAGATTTCAGCGTAAAATCGATCCTTGCAAAGGTCGACGCTGTGGGATCCGAAGACTTGATGCGGGTGGCTAACGATATGCTGTGGGAGGCCAAATTGAACCTCGCGGTGATAGGCCCCGTTAAAAATGATAAAGATATAAGGAAGGTGCTTAAGATCTCATGAAGGGTTCGATACGGTTATTCAAGATATTCGGGATCTCGATAAATATACATGTGACCTTCTTTCTCCTGCTCATTCTGGTCGTGCCGGGCGGGATCAAGTGGCTGGCCCTGGTCATAGGCGTCTTCTTCTTTGTCACGGTCCATGAATTGTGCCATAGCCTTGTAGCCAAATATTTCGGGATCACCGTGCATGAGATAACGCTCCTCCCCATAGGCGGTATCTCGTCGATGACAAAGATGCCGGAGAAGCCGATCCAGGAATTCTTGATCTCAATAGCCGGCCCTTTATCTAACATCGTAATAATGCTCGTCTTGTTTTTTCCGCTAAAGCTTGCGATCGGCGATAGCGTTCTATTGAATTTCGTCCACACATGGCAGCTTTCGACCGCGACATGGCCGTTAACGGTCGCCTATCTTTATTGGATAAATCTTTTTTTGGCGGGCTTTAACCTCCTGCCGGCGTTTCCCATGGACGGCGGGAGGGTCTTAAGGTCTCTTCTTGCCACAAAGCTGGGTTACCAGAAGGCTACGAAGATCGCCGTAAATTTCGGCCACGTCTTCGCGCTGATATTCGCGTATTTCGGCATTATAAGGTTCAATATCATCCTCGTTATCATCGCCGTCTTCATATATACCGCCGCATCGAGCGAGGAGATGCACGTTGACGTAAAAGAAACCTTGAAAAAATTCCGCGTTCGCGATATACTGCCTCGCGATTTTATTACGGTCACCGGTTCCACCACTTTAGCGAAGATACTCGAACTTATCTTCCATTCGCACCAGGAAGATTTTCCGATTGTCGAAGGCAAAGGCCTCGTCGGATTCGCGACGCGCCAGGACATAATGGAGGGCATGCATCGCTTCGGGACGACCAAGACGGTCCGCGATGTGATGAGGCACTCTTTCCCCAAGGTCAAGGACACGGACTCGCTTGTCAAAGTTCAGACTATTATGCATGAGAACGGGATGCGCGCGCTCCCTGTCATGAAGGGCGCGGAAGTTATCGGCGTCGTGACGATAGAGGATATAGGCAGGGTCTACGCGATGGCGTCTCAGAGGACTTAAAAGGAGCTACGATGAACAAGATCTTGATCGCACCAAGCATTCTATCTGCGGATTTCTCGAGGCTGGGTGAGGAGATAAAGTCGGTAGAGAAGGCGGGGGCCGACTGGATACACATCGATGTCATGGATGGGCACTTTGTACCCAACCTTACCATAGGTCCCGTCGTGGTGAAGTCGATAAGGCCCGCAACAAAAATGCCGCTCGATGTGCATCTCATGATCACGGATCCTGAAAAGTATGTCGAGAGTTTCGCGAAGGCAGGCGCCGATATAATAACATTTCACGCAGAGAGCCAGGACGATCCCGGGGAAGTGATAAAACTCATCAGGTATTATAAGAAGAAAGCGGGTATATCGATAAGGCCGAAGACGGACCTGAAAGCGATCGAGCCTATGCTTTCGATGGTCGACATGGTATTGGTCATGACGGTCGAGCCGGGTTTTGCCGGGCAGGAGTTTATCGCGGATTGTCTTAAAAAGATCGAAGCATTGCGTAAGGATTTCAAAAAGGATATACAGGTCGACGGCGGCATAAATGAATTTACCGCCGCCGATGTTAAAAAGAGCGGCGCAAACGTTATTGTGGCCGGAACGGCGGTGTTTGGTACGAAGGATTATGCGAAAGCGATCAGGGGGCTGAGAGGGTAGTGTATAGTGAATAGTGTATAGTGGATAGCAAAAAAGCAAAACCAATTTTCTGATTTTCTATTCACTCTCCACTAACCACTAAAGTCAGTTTAATAGAATTATACGAGGAGGAATGCATGAGTATTAAATTCGGAACGGACGGATGGCGGGCGGTTATAAGCGACGATTTTACATTTGATAACGTGAAGAAGCTGGCGCAGGCAATGGCCGATTATATAAATAACGACCAGGGCCCTGCGTCCAAGGCCCGGGATAAGAGGATAGCGATCGGGTACGATACCAGGTTCCTGTCGGAGAAATATGCGGAGCTGATGGCTTGTGTGCTGGCCGCAAACGGCGTAAAGACGATACTTGCCGAAAAAGCCACGCCGACGCCGTCGGTAAGTTTTGCGATCAAAGACAGAGGACTCATGGGCGGCGTCATGATAACCGCGAGCCATAACCCAGCGAGATATAACGGCATAAAGTATAAGGCCTATTACGGCGGGTCCGCCGCGCCGGAGATCACAAAGAAATTTGAAGAGCTCCTGGGGAAGGGCGAGATAAAGTATTCGCCGCTCGGCGAATTGAAGGCGGCCGGGACGATCACGATCGAAGACATAGTCCCCAAGCATCTCGCGTTCATTAAAAGATACGTGAACCTGAAGCTTTTGAAGACCGCGCCCGTCAAGATCCTCGTAGATTCGATGTATGGAACCGGGAACGGTTATATCTCCGAACTTTTAAAGGGCGGTAAGTGCAAGGTGGATACCATACACAATGAATACAATCCCGGATTCGGCGGTATAAATCCCGAACCGATATTGCCGAACTTAAAAGAGCTGGCCGAGAAGACAAAAGCCGGGAAGTACGACCTGGGGATCGCGACGGACGGCGATGCCGACAGGCTGGGGATCGCCCTGCCGAACGGCAGGCTTCTTACGGGACATAAGGTGATGACGCTCCTGCTCCTGCATCTTCTGGAAGACAGGAAGATGAAAGGCGGCGTTGTCCAGACCCTCTGCGGAACTTTCCTTATAGATAAGATCTGCAAAAAATACGGCCTCAGGATGTATGAGACGCCGGTCGGTTTTAAATATATATGCGATCTTATGCTTAAGGAAGATATCCTGATAGGCGGAGAAGAGACCGGCGGGGTCGCGTTTAAAAATTCGATACCCGAGAGGGACGGCATCTTGTCCGGGCTTCTCATCGTAGAGATGATGGCGATGAGGAAGAAGAAGATACTCGACATACTCAAATCTATCGACAAGGAGTACGGCACATACGAATATAGGAGGCTCGATCTTAAGTATCCCGACGACAAAAAAGCCAAGCTCATGGAGCTGCTGAAGGAGAATCCTCTTAAGGAAGTGCTGGACAAGAAGGTCATAGCCGTAAACACGAAGGACGGATACAAGTTTATTTGCGAGGACTATTCCTGGCTCATGCTGAGGTTGTCCGGGACGGAGCCTATACTCAGGGTGTATGCGGAAGCTCCGAGCGAGAAGAAGGCGCTCAAGATCCTGGAATTCGGCAAAGAGCTGGCGTATAACGTATAGGTAATGGAAAAATCATTAATTCGCAATTTCTCGATAATTGCACACATAGATCACGGTAAATCCACACTTGCCGACAGGATCCTCCAATTCACCGGCGCGATAAGCGAAAGGGAATTCCACGACCAGCTGCTGGACGATATGGACCTGGAGCGCGAGCGCGGCATTACCATAAAGGCGAGCGCGGTCAGGATAAGCTACACGGCTCTATCCGGGCAATCTTACGAACTGAATCTGATCGACACGCCGGGACACGTCGACTTTACCTACGAGGTATCGAAGTCGATCGGTGCCTGCGAGGGCGCGCTCCTGGTCGTTGACGCCGCCCAGGGCGTCGAGGCGCAGACAGTCGCGAATCTATATCTTGCGATGGAACACAACCTTCTTATCATCCCCGTCATAAACAAGATAGACCTGCCGAGCGCACAGATAGATAAGGTAAAGCATGAGATAGCGGATATCCTCGACCTGGACAAAGACAACATAATCCTGGCGAGCGCGAAACAGGGTATAGGCACCCAGGATATACTGGAAGCGGTCGTAAAGCGCATCCCGCCGCCCGGCGGCGAGATCACAAACCCGCTGCAGGCGCTGATCTTTGACTCGAAGTTCGACACCTACAAAGGTGTGATCGTGATGGTGAGGCTGATGAACGGGAGCCTGCGAAAAGGCATGAAGATAATGATGATGTCGACCAGGAATTTTTACGAGATCCTGGAGGTGGGCATCTTCAACCCGCGCCCACGGCCGATAGACGAACTCGTCTGCGGGGAAGTAGGTTATCTAACGTGCAATATCCGCGACGCCAAAGAAGTTTCCGTAGGAGATACGGTCACCGACGGCGATAATCCCGCGGCTCTGGCCCTGCCTGGCTACAAAAAAGTCCAGCCGATGGTATTCAGCGGCATTTATCCGGCCAGCAGCTCCGACTTTCTG
>JAQURV010000117.1 GCA_029004355.1 Candidatus Omnitrophota bacterium | reverse complement strand
AAGCAAACATCTCCGACGTCAGTTAAAAAGCAGGGCTTCGACAACGATAAGTATCTCGCCGAACAAACCGCTGCCATAATCGACCGCGTAAAGAAGTTCGACAATAAGCTCTATCTCGAATTCGGCGGCAAGCTATGCTTCGACTACCACGCCGCCAGGGTCCTGCCGGGTTACGACCCCAACGTCAAGATACGGCTCCTCCAATCGCTGAAAGATAAGATAGAGATAGTCCTCTCGATATACGCCGGAGATATCGAAAAGGGCAGGGTGCGCGGGGATTTCGGCATCACCTATGACGCCGCCACATTCAAGCTGATAGACGACCTGCGGAAGTGGGACCTCGACATCTCCTCGGTCGTCATCACACGCTTCGATAACCAATCCTCCGCGGTAATATTCAAGAACAAGCTGGAACGCCGCGGGGTAAAAGTCTACCTGCATTACCCCATAGAAGGATATTCTACGGATATCGACAAGGTGGTCAGCGATGAAGGGTTCGGAAAGAACGATTACATTGAGACGACAAAACCGATAGTCGTCGTCACGGCCCCCGGTCCGAACAGCGGCAAACTCGCGACTTGTCTTTCGCAGCTATACCAGGAACATAAGCGCGGCGTCAACGCGGGGTACGCAAAGTTCGAGACATTCCCGATATGGAACATTCCGCTCAAGCATCCCGTCAACATCGCCTACGAGGCCGCGACCGCCGATATCCTCGACTTTAATCTCGTTGATCCTTTCCATCTGGCGCAATACAACGAAGCCACTATAAACTATAACCGCGATGTCGAAAGTTTCCCCATACTGAAATTGATGCTGACGAGGATACTCGATAAAAAGGCGGCCAACCTGCCGATGTATAATTCGCCTACCGACATGGGCGTGAACAGGGCGGGTTTCGGCATCATCGACGATAAGGTCGTCCAGGAAGCCGCAAAGCAGGAATTGATCAGGCGGTACTTCAGATATCACGCCGAATACGTGCTGGGCATCGAGAAGAAAGAGACGGTCGACAGGGTTGCCCTCCTTATGGAAGAGATGGGCGTCAAGGTGACCGACAGGCGCGTCGTAGATATCGCCAGGAAGACGGCTGAAGACGCCGAGAAGGGCGGTAAGGGTTTCGCGGGCATATATTGCGGCGCGGCGATAGAGCTTAAAGACGGCAGGATCATTACCGGTAAAAATTCCAACCTGATGCATGCCGCCTCAAGCCTCGTCCTGAACGCTATAAAGGCCCTCGCCAATATCCCGGACGAAATACTGCTCTTGTCGCCACAGATAATAAACCAGATATCGAAACTGAAAGAAGGGGTGCTGAAACTCGAGCCGGAATCTCTAGACCTGGAAGAGACCTTGATAGCCCTTTCGATCAGCGCAACCACCAACCATACCGCGGAGGTCGCGCTCAAGAAACTCGTGGAACTCAGCAATTGCGAGCTCCATATGACCCACATACCCGCGCCGGGCGATGACGTGGGCCTTAAGATGCTGGGCGTCAACCTCACCACAGACGGCAAATTCTCCTCGCGAAACCTCTTCGTGACCTAAAATGGCCTTGACAGGCCGCGCCGGACCATGTTACAATTAAATTTGTTAATATGCTAATTACATTAATATATATGGAATACGCGAATGTTTGCAGCAAAAAGGGGCATAAGCTACAAAGCAAGTAAGGAACTTACGCAACAGGGAAGCTGTGGCCAGAGGGATCATATTCTCTACTGGCCGGTTTTATTTTAAGGGCAAGTCATGACTAAAGTCGCAGATAAAAAGAAGGTCCTGATCCTGGGCGGCGGGCCGAACAGGATAGGGCAGGGCATCGAGTTCGACTACTGCTGCTGCCACGCCTCCTTCGCTCTGCGCGAAGAGAATGTAGAAAGTATAATGATCAATTGCAACCCGGAAACGGTCTCTACGGACTACGACACATCCGACAAGCTATATTTCGAACCTCTTACGGTCGAGGATGTTATGAGCATAGTCGATATCGAAAAGCCCTTCGGCGCGATCGTCCAGTTCGGGGGGCAGACACCCCTCAACATATCCGGACCTCTCGCTAAAGCCGGGCTTAACATACTGGGGACTAGCCCCGACTCCATCGATATAGCCGAAGACAGAAAACGGTTCCAGCAGATGATAAAAAAACTCAAACTCGTCCAGCCCGATAACGGGACCGCCACTTCCCAGGAGGAGGCGATAGCGGTCGCCAACCGCGTCGGTTATCCTGTGGTTGTACGGCCGTCTTTCGTTCTCGGCGGACGCGCGATGGAGATCGTATACGACGAAAAGGGCCTGACCGACTATATGACCAAGGCCATCGAGGCATCGCCCGAAAGGCCCATACTTATCGACAAGTTCCTCGAAGACGCGATAGAGGTCGACGTTGACGCCATCGCGGATGGCGATACATGCGTAATAGGCGGGATACTGGAGCATATCGAGGAGGCCGGCATCCATTCGGGCGACAGCGCCATGGTCCTGCCGCCGCACACCCTCGGGAAAGACATAATCGATACCATAAGGAAGAACACTTACGCGATGGCGATGGAGCTCAAAGTGAAGGGCCTGATGAACGTCCAGTACGCCGTGAAGAATAATATAGTCTACGTCCTGGAGGTAAATCCGCGCGCCTCGCGGACCATACCTTTCGTAAGCAAGGCCATCGGCTCTCCGCTCGCCAAACTCGCGACGAAAGTAATGCTCGGCATGACCTTAAAGGAACTGGGCTTCACCAAAGAGAAGAAGACGGGTTACGTCTGCGTCAAAGAATCGGTCTTTCCTTTTATCCGCTTTCCGGGCGTTGACGCTATCTTGGGTCCGGAGATGAGATCTACCGGCGAGGTGATGGGCATAGATTCGACATTCGGAGCGGCGTATGCCAAGAGCCAGATAGCGGCGGGGCAGAACCTCCCGCTCAAAGGCAATGTATTCATAAGCGTTAAGAACCAGGACAAGCGCAATATCATCTTCATAGCTAAGAAACTCTTCGACCTGGGCTTCACCATAATGGCGACCTCCGGCACGGCCGATGCCATGAAGAGCAGCGACATAGACGTCGAGGTCCTGCCGAAATTGCAGGAGGGCAGGCCCAACATATTGGACCTTATGAAAGACGGCAAGGTCGCGCTCGTGATCACTACGCCATCCGGCAAGGCGACAAAGGAAGACGAGGCAAAGATACGTTCTCATGCCATTTTACACAATGTGCCCCTCATCACGACCATCTCCGGCGCGCAGGCCTCGGTAAACGGCATAGAGAATATGACGAAACATAAGAAGATCTCCGTAAAACCACTACAGGACTATTACAAATGAAGGAATATTGCGGCGTAGTAGGCATATCGGGGCACAAGAACGCGAGCCAATTGGCCTACCTGGCGCTATATGCCTTGCAGCACCGCGGCGAAGAGTCGGCGGGGATAGTAAGCTTCGACGGCAAAAAAGTGCACCTGCATAAAGGGATGGGCCTCGTCGGAGACCTTTTCAAAGAGCCCGACCTTAAAAAATTGAAAGGCTCCATCGCGATAGGCCACGTCCGTTATTCCACCACAGGCTCGAGCACCATTAAAAACGTTCAACCATTATTAATAAACCACAAGAAAGGCTTCATAGCCGTAGCCCATAACGGCAACCTGACGAATTCCGTCGCCCTACGAAACGAGCTGGAGGACAACGGCTCCATACTGCAGACTACCATGGATTCCGAGCTCATAGTCCATTTCCTGGTGCGCGACCATAAGAATAATTACCGCGAGAAGGTCAGGCCGATCGTCTCCCGCATGGAAGGCGCCTACTCTTTCGTCATAATGATAAACGACGCCATATACGCCATGAGGGATCCTCACGGTTTCAGGCCGCTATGCATAGGAAAGCTCGACGGCACCTATATCGTCGCGAGCGAAACCTGCGCACTCGACATGCTGCAGGCGGAATACTTAAGGGATGTGGAGCCGGGCGAGATAGTCATACTCGACAAGAACGGTCTGACTTCGTTCAAGGCGCCGCAGCAGACCAATCACGCCTTCTGCATATTCGAATATATCTATTTTTCGCGGCCCGACAGCAATATATTCACGAAAAGCGTCTACCTTACGAGGAAGAACCTCGGCAGGACGCTGGCAAAAGAACACCCGATAGATGCCGATATGGTAATGCCCATACCCGATTCCGGGACTTATGCAGCTCTCGGTTACGCGGAAGAGTCGCATATCCCTCTCGAGATGGGATTTGTGCGCAACCATTACATCGGCAGGACATTCATCCAGCCGAGCCAGCTCATCAGGGATTTTAAAGTGAAGGTCAAGCTGAACCCTATACGGGACGTCTTAAAAGGCAAGCGCGTAGTGATCGTCGAGGACTCGATAGTCCGCGGCACGACATCGAAGGGCAGGGTCAGGGCCCTTCGCCAGGCTGGCGTAAAAGAGATACATATGCGGGTCAGCTGCCCGCCGCTCATCTCGCCGTGCTTCTACGGCATAGATTTCCCGACCAAAAAAGAACTTGTGGCGTCCCACCACACCGTCGAAGAGATAAAGAACTTTATAGGCGTCGATTCCCTAAAGTACCTGAGCCTTGACGGGATGCTGAACTCCATGATGCTCCCCAGGGAAGAATTTTGCACGGCCTGTTTCACCGGGAAGTATCCGACCACGATATGCAAGCCGCCCTCAAAGAAAGCGCTGGAGAAGACCCGCTGTGCGGGACTGGACATTAAATAATGGCTCAAGAGAAGATACTCATAATAGATTTTGGCTCGCAATATAACCAGCTTATCGCGCGCAAGATAAGGGAGCTGAACGTCTTCTGCGAGATAGTGCCGCCCACGATCCCGGCCGACTCGATAGATCCGCGCGAAACGAGGGGCATAATATTGTCGGGCGGGCCCGCGAGCGTCTACGCCAAAGGCGCGCCGACCTGCGACAACAGGCTCTTTTATCTCGGCATCCCGGTGCTCGGGATATGCTACGGGATGCAGCTTATGGCGAAGGCGCTCGGCGGCAAGGTAGAGCATGCGCCTTCGAGAGAATACGGCCGCGCCACGTTTACCGTCACAAACCACCAGCTCTTATTCAAGG
>JAQURV010000116.1 GCA_029004355.1 Candidatus Omnitrophota bacterium | reverse complement strand
TCCGACCATCGCTATGGTAATACCGAAGACCACGCTCTTGACAAGGCCGGTCCAGACGTCCTTAAACTGCATAAACTTGAACGAAAATGTTATATACCTGTAGGGGTCGAGGTGAAGATTGAAGACCCCGACTAGAAAACCGCCGAATATACCGATGAGGTCCGCCATTACCGTAAGGCACGGCAGCATGACAAGAAGCGCCAGGAACCTCGGGACGACGAGAAAGCGTACCGGGTTCAAGGCCATGGTCTCGAGCGCCTCTATCTGCTCGGTAACCTTCATGGTGCCAAGCTCGGCCGCGATAGCCGCGCCCACACGGCCCGCGACGACGAGCGCCGTCAGGACCGGCGCCAACTCCCGCGCCAGCCCCACCGCCACCATCGGCGCAACATAGATATTCGCGCCGAAGCGAGCCAGCTGGTAAGCCGACTGCATCGCTATAACTATACCGGTGAAGAACGAAACGAACGCCGCTATGGCAAACGATCCGGCGCCCGCGAAGACCATTTGAGCGAATATGCTGTCGCTCTTTACGAACTTATTCTTTAGCGGCCCCAGGACCAGCCAGTAGAGCGTATCAAAAAATAAGGCCAGCACATTCCTTGCCTGCCGGCCCACACCATTAACGCTTGCGCCTATCTTTTCAATAAAGTTCATCTTTTAGAATCCCGTAATAGCTTCTTCCTCGCTAGCCGCTATATCGAAAAGCTTGTCCAGCTTAGTTATCTCGAAAAGGCTCTTTATCTTAGAAGACATACCCACAAGTTTCATCTTGCCGCCGTACGAGCGCATATTCTTTAGTATCCCCACGAGAGTAGCCAGGCCCGAAGAATCGACGTAACTCACGCTCACCAGATCCACGATTATCTTGGGCGTCTTCTGCGCTATAAGCTTATCGAATACCTTTTTAATGTCAGGGCTCGAGCTTATATCTATCTCGCCTTCCATGCGGCATATCATCAAACCATCTTTGGATTCTGTCTTTACGGCCATAGCTTCTTCTCCATTCTTATTTTATTACCTTTTTCGTTAAAGTCAACCTTATCCATAAGTTTTCTGATAAGAAACATGCCCCTTCCCGACTCTTTCATTATACCGTTATCCCCCCTGGGATCGGGCACGCTTTTAGGATCGTATCCCTCCCCCTCATCCTCGATCTCAATAAAGACCTTGTCGCCGTCTACCCAGCAAGCCACCTTGACGCGCAGCCTCTTATTACCCTGGTTGCCGTGAACGATGGCATTGCGGACCGCCTCCTCCGCGCACAGCCTTATGTCGAAGAGCTTATCTTCGGCTACACCACGCGATGAAAGGCTGCTCAAGATATCGGACGAAACTTTCCGTATATGTATTATATCACTCGGAATATCGATAAACACAACCCAATTATAGCGCAATAACCTATATTATCAAGTATATTCTCTCCTTTTAAAGAATTATATTAAATATGTAGCTTAATCCGCGGATATCTGATATAATATTTTTGCCCTATGAAGGATCCGGCAAATTCTCCATAGACGCAAGAAAGGGGCTATGGAGAGCATGAAGATCCGGGAACTGGCACAACTCATAGAAGGCATGGTAGAAGGAAACGACAATATTGATATTAACGGCTTGAGCGGCATAGAGAAAGCAAAATCGGGCGACCTCACTTTCGCCATAGATGAGGATAGGCTTGCGGGAGCCGAGAGAAGCGACGCTTCGTGTATATTGACGAATAGGACCATAAGAAAATCCTCAAAGGCTCTCATCAGGGTAACCAACCCAAAACTTTCATTCCTCATCATCTACAACACATTCAATGCTCCGAAGGACAGGGAGTCGTTCATACATCCCCTGGCCACCGTATCCGATTCGGCGCGCATAGGAAAGAACGTCTGGATAGGGCCGAACGTATCTATAGAGGAAGGCGCGGAGATAGGAGACCATGTAATCATAGAATCCAACTCCTCGATAAAGAAAAACTGCGAAATAGGTTCGTTCTGCCGCATCTACCCGAATGTTACGCTTTATGAAAACACAAGATTACAGAAGAACGTGATACTGCATAGCGGCGTGGTAGTCGGCTCGGACGGTTTTGGCTATGTGAAAGATAAGGGCAAGATATATAAATTCCCGCAGCTTGGAAGAGTAATTATAGAGGATGATGTGGAGATAGGCGCAAACACTACCATAGACAGAGGATCTTTAAACGATACCGTGATAGGCGCCGGGACTAAGATAGACAATCTTTGCCAGATAGCGCACAACGTCAGGATCGGCAAGAATGTGCTCATAGCGGCGCTGTGCGGCATTTCGGGCAGCACCGTGCTGGGCGACAATGTCGTTATGGGCGGACAGGCAGGCATAGTCGATAACGTAACGATAGGCGACAATGTTACGATAGGGGCCGGAAGCGCTGTGATCGGCAGCATAGAAAAAGGGGCCGTCGTCTGGGGCGTGCCGGCCAGACCCATTGCCCAGACCAAGCGGCAGATGGCCGTCCTCTCATTGCTTACCAAGAATTTCAGAAAAGGAGGACATCTTGGCAAGGGATAACTATTCATATCAAAAATATAAAAGAGAACAAGCTAAGAAAAAGAAGAAAGAAGAAAAGTTACAGCGCAAACTGGATAAAAAGAACAAACAGTCTTTAGAAGATGCCGGGCAGGTCTCGACCGAGAGTGTCGTGCCCAACCCGGTCAGTGAAGCATAAACAGGAGGTGTAGCATGGGGTATCAAGGTGGCGGTGGTGGCGGATTCAGCAGCGGGCCAAGAGAGATGCATAAAGCAGTCTGTGCCGAGTGCAAAAAAGAATGCGAAGTTCCTTTCAAGCCCAGAGAAGACCGTCCGGTATATTGCAAGGACTGCTTTTCAAAGCGCAAAGACAGCGGCCGGTAGGACTAAACGCCTATATGGCAAAGATAATAAAGTCCAATAAAAAGCGCAGATTTTGCAGGGTCCACAACTGTAAGCAACAGCTCAGTATGTATAATTTCTCTACATATTGTCATGTCCATCAGCATCTGGCCCTGGAAAAACAGACCGCCGTCTTGTCGTCCGCCTCCGTCTAAAGAAGACCTGGTAATTTCAAGCGACGAAAAGATTAAAAAGCCTATGATCAAAATACGTGATCATAGGCTTTTTTTATTTTACAAATTAAGTTTTTCTAGTAGAATATATGCAGCATGAAAAGATTCTCACGCCAGCTATTTCGCCTTAAAGACCTGAATATGATCTTGGCCGAAAGCCATGAACCCGGCCATCGGTTAAAGAAGGTCCTCGGTCCCCTCGAACTCATCCTCCTGGGTATCGGTGTTATCATCGGCGCAGGGATCTTCGCTACGGTCGGAACGGCGGCGGCCGGGGATGCGCTTCGGCCGGGGGCCGGGCCCGCCCTGATACTCTCTTTTGCCATCACAGCAGTGGCCTGTTGTTTCGCCGCGCTCTGCTATGCCGAATTCGCCTCACTCGTCCCGATATCCGGCAGCGCTTACACCTATTCTTATGCTTCGTTCGGGGAATTGATCGCCTGGATCATAGGCTGGGACCTGATGCTGGAATATTGCGTGGGAAGCATTGCGGTTGCCATCAGCTGGTCGGGATACTTCACGGCTCTATTGCACGGCTTCGGGATAAATCTGCCCCCGTGGGCCATCATCGACTATCGTTCGGCGATGCAGGGCTTTCACAAAGCCGTCGAACTCCTCAACTCCGGGACCGGCTTCGATCAACTGCAGCCGGTGCTGCAGAATGCGTGGAGCGCGGTTAACGGCGCGCCGCATATCTTCGGCTTACCTATTATATGCAATCTTCCCGCTTTTTTTATCGTCCTTTGCCTGACCATGATCCTGGTGACCGGCATAAAACAGAGTTCCCGGTTCAATATCGCGATGGTCACCGTGAAACTTCTGGTGCTCGGTTTCTTTGTGGTGCTCGGCTCTTTCTACGTAAAACCTCAGAACTGGGTCCCGTTCGCGCCCAACGGGTTCGCCGGGATCAAGGCGGGCGCCGCGATAGCATTCTTCGCTTATATCGGGTTCGACTGCGTTTCCACGGTTGCCGAAGAGACGCGCAATCCGAAACGCGATATGCCCATCGGGATCATAGGCTCGCTCATCATTTGCACGATCATTTATATGCTGGTAGCCGCGGTCTTTACCGGCATCGTTCCCTTCCCGCTGCTACAAACATCTCTTGCCCACGAAAAGGCCGAGCCATTGACCCTGGCCATGCAGCATATCAACCTTCCGTGGGCTGCGGTTATAGTGGCCTTCGGTTCTATAGTGGCCCATATAGCGGTACTCCTGGTCCTGATACTCGGGCAGTCGAGGATCTTCTTTTCCATGTCCCGCGACGGCCTTCTCCCGAGAGTATTTGCCCGCGTCCACGAAAAATTCAAAACGCCTCATATTACAACGATCGTCGTGGGCGTGATCATTGCCTCCGTGGCCGTCCTCACCAATATCGACGAAATGGTCGACCTGACAAATATAGGCACCCTATTTGCCTTTGTCCTGGTCTGTTTCGGCATTATAATCCTGCGCATCAAAGAACCTTTAAGGCACCGCACTTTTAAAGTCCCGCTCAGCCCGATCATACCGCTCCTGGGCGTAGGGGCTTGCGTATTCCTTATGACGGGGCTTCCCGGTATCACCTGGATAAGATTTATCGCCTGGCTGGTCATCGGGCTGGTCATCTACTTCACTTACAGTTTCAACCACAGCCTGCTGCACCATAAAACGCACCCGGCGCCGCCCGATCCCGGGCATACTCACAAATAAAATAGTGCCGACAGGTTATTGATGCGGTATTATTTGTTGCGGTTCAATATCTTCTCGATCCTGGAAATAAGCTCATTTATTTCTATGGGCTTTATGAGAAAATCTACCACGCCCAGTCCATACATCGTAGTCTTAACCTTCTCCGTATCAAGGGCTGAGAGCACTATAATAGGGATCTTTCTTCCTTCCGGGTCTTCATTCAAAATCTTACACGCTTCCATCCCGTCCATCTTCGGCATCAGAACATCCAGCAGTATAACGTCGGGATTGAATGATTTTACCAGCGCTAGAATACCGGTCGCATCCGACATTACCTCCC
>JAQURV010000115.1 GCA_029004355.1 Candidatus Omnitrophota bacterium | reverse complement strand
CGATGCTGAAGGGTTTTCGCGCCGTAAATAAGCCTGTCATAGACGTCATGCAGGAAGGTGTGCGGCACATGGTATGGCGATTGGATGACCCGCGCGTCATCAAGGCCATACAGGCCCGCATGGAAGGCGGGAACCTTTTCATCGCCGATGGCCACCATCGCTACGAAGTGGCTAAGATGTATGCGAAAGAGGCGCGGACAAGCAAGTCGCGATATATGATGGTCTATTTTGTCGAAGCAGACGAAAAGATGCTGACCGTCCTGCCGGCCCACCGCCTTATAAAGGACTTAGGAAATATCGAAAAAGGTGATATAATAGAAGAATTAAGCCCGTTTTTTCATATCGAGAAGTCGCCGGGCTTGAATAAGATGCTCTTAAGGCTGGGAAAGCTTTCGTCCGGTCATGCATTCGGTATGTATCTGGGCAAAGGCAAGTTTTACATCCTGAAGTTAAAAGACGTGAAGACATCAGACCGCGCTATAAAGGATAAGCCGAAAGACTGGAAGAGGCTTGACGTTGCCATACTGCACCTTTTTATCTTCCAGAACGTCCTTGGTATAAGCGATACGGATGAGAATATAGAATTTTTCAAGAGCGCGGCCGAGACGGTTCGGTGCGTGGACGCCGGCAAATTTAAAGCGGCATTCTTTTTAAATCCGACCAAAGTGTCCCAGGTGAAGCGCATAGCGAAGCTCGGCGAACGTATGCCGCGCAAGGCCACGTACTTTTACCCTAAGCAGCTGTCGGGATTGGTCATAAACAAACATTAAGGTAAAGACAATGGACGAGAAAATTTTGCAGGATATCAAAGACGCTTTGATGCGCGGCGACAGAGAAGGCGTTGCCAGATTTACCAGGGCGGCTCTCGACGCCGGGATGAGCATACCGAACATTCTCGATAAAGGCCTTATCTCCGGCATGGAGACGATCGGCAAGAAATTCAAAAATAACGAAGTATTTATCCCGGAAGTGCTCATATCCGCCAAGGCTATGCACGCAGGTATGGCGCTCATCGAACCGCACTTTTTAAAATGCGGCATCAAGCCCGTCGGCAAGGTGGTCATAGGGACCGTCAAGGGCGATCTCCACGACATCGGCAAGAACATAGTGAGCATGATGCTGAAGGGCGCATGCTTCGAAGTCGAGGACTTTGGCATAGACGTGCCCACGGAAAAATTTATCGAATCGATAAGGAAGGGCGGGGTGGACATACTGGCGCTGTCGTCGCTTCTCACCACGTCGATGAATTCGATGAGGGATACGATAAAGGCATTGAAGGAAGCGGGTCTGCGCGACAAGGTTAAGGTCATCATAGGGGGCGCGCCCGTGACCCAGGAATTTGCGGACTCGATCGAGGCCGATTGCTACGCCAAAGATGCCGCAGTGGCGGTAGATAAGGCTAAGGAGCTCTTGAAGAGGTGAAGTAGATGCCGTTTTTCCCGAGGAAGCCGAAATATACGATAGTGAAAGTCGCGAAGAAACGCGATATACCAGGTGACCTCTGGACGCGGTGCGACGACTGCAACGAGCTCATCTATAACAAGAAGCTCGACGAGAACATGCGCGTCTGCCCAAAGTGCAATTTCCATTTCAATCTCGGGGCCAGGGAGAGGATAAAGGTCCTGATAGATGAGGGGACCTTCAAAGAGGCCGACGAGAATATGGAATCGCTCGATCCGCTTTCGTTCGCAGGCCCGAAGACCTACAAAGATAAGCTTAAGCAGGATCAGGGGATCACCAATTTAAAAGAGGCGGTCATTACCGGAGAGGGGGCCATAAACGGGATTCCGATCATCGTCGGAGTCACCGATTCCAGGTTTATCATGGGTTCCATGGGTTCGGTCGTCGGCGAGAAGCTGACGCGGGCCATAGAGCGCGCTACGGAAAAGCGCCTGCCCCTCATAATAGTCTCCGGCTCAGGCGGCGGCGCAAGGATGTACGAAGGCCTTTATTCCCTGATGCAGATGGCAAAGACGTCGGCGGCCCTCTGCAGGCACGACAGGGCGGGCGGGCTATTCATCTCGATCCTTACCAACCCGACGATGGCCGGCATAATGGCAAGCTTCGCCTCGCTGGGCGATATGATAATAGCCGAGCCCAAGGCGCTCATAGGTTTTACCGGTCCGCGCGTAATAGAACAGACTATAAGGCAGAAACTCCCGGCAGGCTTCCAGAGGGCCGAGTTTTTGTTGAATCACGGCCTGATAGATATGATAGTGCACAGAAAGAATATGAAAGAGATGCTTTCGAAATTGCTGGCCTACTTCGCTCTTAAATAGTCAGATTATGGTATAGCTTCGTAGGGCCTATTCCTGCGAAGCCATACCTCAGTTTTGCCGTTGGATGGCGAAGCAGAATTGTCTTATTTCTGATTTACATATAAGTAATATAGTGCTACTATATTGATATATGGCGCAGGTAAGCTTAAATAACGTCTCAAAGATCTTTCCAGGCAACATCCAGGCGATCCGCGATATAAATCTCGGCATAGAAAATAAAGAATTCGTTGTGTTGGTAGGCCCTTCGGGCTGCGGTAAATCGACCACCCTGCGGATAATCGCCGGCCTTGAGGATGCCAGCGCCGGCGATGTCTATATCGGCGACCAGCGCGTCAACGATGTCCCGCCGAAAGACAGGAATATCGCCATGGTATTCCAGAACTATGCCATCTATCCCCACATGTCCGTCTATGAAAATATGGCCTTCGGCCTCCGCCTGAGAAAATATCCCAAGGCCGAGATAGATTCAAGGGTCACGGAGGCGGCAACCATCTTAAGCATAGAAAAACTGCTGGCGAGAAAGCCGCGCGAGCTTTCCGGCGGACAGAGGCAGCGTGTTGCGCTTGGCCGCGCGATCGTCAGGAAGCCGCTCGTATTCTTATTTGACGAGCCGCTGTCGAACCTGGACGCCAAGATGCGCGTCCAGATGAGGACCGAGCTCAAAAAGCTGCACATCCGCCTGCAGACGACGATGATCTACGTAACGCACGACCAGACCGAGGCCCTGACCATGGGCGACAGGATCGTCGTTATGAAAGACGGCGTCATCCATCAGATCGCCGATCCCATCAGCCTCTATGACAAGCCCGTAAATAAGTTCGTGGCCGGTTTTATAGGCAGCCCTCCCATGAACTTCATTAATGGACCGATAACAACGAAAGACGACAGATATTATTTTAACGAGGGTAAATTCAAGGTCCGGATAGTCGATTCCATGATGAAGAGCGTCGAGCCATATATTGATAAAGAGGTGATATTCGGCATAAGGCCTGAGGATATATACGATAAGCTCTTTGTGTCAGAAGCGCCTCCGGATAATACCATAAGGGCAACCTGTGAAGTCATCGAACCCATGGGGTCGGAGGCCTATCTCTACCTGAATACGGGCAAGAATCCGTTATTGGCGAAGGTCGGCGGGCATAATAAACCGACGCTGAACCAGGACATGGATCTTGTATTAGATATGTCTAAAGTGCATTTTTTTGATAAAGATACAGAGAAGACGATCACTTAACCGGATGGCCCCTTCCGCAAAAAGAGCGGTTCTTGGAATCTTTTCCCTCGCCCTTTTCATCCTGTCGACGTTTCTACTATATAGAATACCGCCCGGCCAGGTCCTCCCGGCGCCATCCTGTCTTAAACTGGCGGATACGCTTATAGTCAGTTACAACATAGCCATCATCCTGGCCTACCTTGCTTTCGGGACGATGTTCGGTTTGGGCATTACCATCTTTTCCTCTTTCCTCGTCCTGCTATTCTGTCTGAGGATCAGTATTATCGACCACTCTATCCTCGCGGTCTCATTCCTGCTCAGCGCCATATTCGGCCACATCTTCTGGAGACACAGGAATAAACTTGTGAGCCTGTATCAGCTGAAGCTGGAAAGGCTGGGCGAGGACATTAACATACTTACCAATGAAATAGAAGAAAAAAGGCGGGGCATATTTTCGGTAGAGGAGAAGTTGAGAAGGTATGCCGCTTTGAAAGAGGTGATCGATTCGTTCAGCACTCAGCTCGTCCTCGACGATATAACAAAGCTGATCATGGAAAAGACTTCCAAGACTATCAGTAAGCAGGGCAGGACGCTCCTCTTTCTCGTCGATACCGAAAAGCAGGAGCTTATGCTCTCGGCGTCCCGGGGCGCCGCGCGCATAGCGGCCAAGAAAGGCGATCTCTTCGACAGGTGGGTGCTGAAGAACAGGAAATCCCTGATAAGCGAAGACATAGTGACGGATTTCAGGTTTTCGCTCGATAACGAGGAAGGCCTTAAGAAGATATTCAGGTCGGTCATAGCTACGCCTCTTGTGAGCGGCGACAAGATAATAGGTATCCTCCGGATGGACAACGTGCGGGAGTTTGCATATACTCAGGACGATTTAAGGCTCCTGGGCATAATAGCGGACCTGGGCGCGGTAGCGATAGAGAACGCATTTCTATACGCCAAGACCCAGGAGCTGGCGATAAAAGATTCCCTGACGGGCCTCAGCGTCCGCAGATATTTCCTCGAGCGTCTTCATAAAGAGATAAAGCGTACTGCCATGAAAAAAGGTCAGCTCTCGCTCCTTATGCTTGATATAGACCACTTCAAAAGCTACAACGACCAGTTCGGCCATGCCGCAGGCGACATCATCCTCAGGCACATTTCGCAGATATTGAGCTCCATGATAAGGTCCGGCGATATTACGGCAAGATACGGCGGGGAAGAGATCGTTATAATGTTGTGCGGCAGGAGCAAAAAGGAGGCCTTCAGCGAAGCCGAAGAGATCCGCCAGGCCGTGAAGAACAGGCCGGTCACCTTCCGAAGGCATGTTGCCAACGTTACCGTTTCGATAGGAATAGCGAGTTATCCCGAAGACGCGTCTGCGTCGGAGGGTCTTATAAGGATAGCTGACGAACGCCTCTACAAGGCAAAAGATCAGGGGAGGGACCGGGTTTGTCAAGGCTGAAAGTCATATACATGATCTTCCTTGCGGCAGTCTCCGTCCTTTTCTCGGTCATCTATTTTACCGGTCACGCCGGCTACTCATTATTCAGTCTCCTGTTTCTTTTTGCATCGCCGCTCGGTTATATCCATTCGTCATATAAGATCACCTTCGCGG
>JAQURV010000114.1 GCA_029004355.1 Candidatus Omnitrophota bacterium | reverse complement strand
TGTTCTTTATGGCATCGGCGATATTGGGACGCCCCTGAGGCAGTTTATTGATGAGCTGGGTCGCTACGCCTTTATCGTTCAGATACTTGTGCGTATTTTCCGTGGCAAATAGCGAAAATCCCATCTCCTGCAGGCGCTTTGCGACGCCGACAAGCTCGCGTTTATCTTTGTCCGTGACCGTGAGAAGGATATTCCCGCTCCTGGGCAGGCATGATCCAGCCGCTTCTTCGGCTTTGTAAAATGCGAGCCCGAAGGTCTTGGCTATACCCATGACCTCGCCGGTCGCTTTCATCTCCGGCCCGAGCACCGGGTCTACCTCCGGGAACATGTTAAACGGAAAGACCGCTTCTTTGACTCCGACGTAGTCGGGTTTCTTCCGGCGGAGCTCAGGAAAGCTGCTAAGCTTTCTTCCAAGCATAAGCTGCGTGGCTACGCGGGCTATCGGGATCCCGGCGACTTTTGAGACGAACGGCACCGTCCGTGACGCCCGCGGATTCGCTTCCAGGATGTAGACTTCGTCTTTGCATATCGCAAACTGTATATTGATGAGCCCGACCACCTTCAATTCTTTCGTTATCTGCTTTGTATATTGGTCGATAACCTTAAGATGCTCGGCCTTTATCGTGCGCGGAGGGATGGAACATGCCGAATCGCCCGAATGTATGCCGGCTTCCTCTATATGCTCCATCACGGCCGCTACGAATGTATCTTCACCGTCCGAAAGAGCGTCCACTTCGCACTCGAGCGCGTCTTCAAGGAACCTGTCCAGCAGCATGGGATGTTCAGGGCTTACTTTTATCGCTTCCTCGGCATACTTGCGGAGCGTCGACTCATCATAAACGATCTCCATGCCCCTGCCGCCGAGGACAAAGGAGGGCCTGACCATGAGCGGATACCCGATCCTGCCGGCTATGGCCACCGCTTCGTCGAGCGAAAAAGCCGTCCCGCCTTCTGTCTGCCGTATGCCAAGCTCTATCATCTTCCTCCGGAACAGTTCTCTGTCTTCGGCAAAGGCGATGCTTTGCGGGCTCGTGCCGAGTATCCTGACGCCGTTCTCCTCAAGTTCCTGCGCGATATTGAGCGGGGTCTGTCCTCCGAATTGCACTATTACGCCTTCCGGCTTCTCTTTTGCGTAGATCGCCAGGACATCCTCGACCGTCAAAGGTTCAAAATAAAGTTTATTGGACGTATCGTAATCCGTGGAGACCGTCTCCGGATTGCAGTTCACCATGACCGACTCATAACCTTCGTCGCGCAGGGCGAACGCCGCATGGACGCACGTGTAATCGAACTCGATACCCTGGCCTATCCTGTTCGGGCCGCCTCCCAGTATCATTATCTTCCTGTTGCCCGAGACGGGAACTTTATCTTCTCCCTCAGAGTAGGTAGAATAGTAATAGGCCGCGTTCTTTACGCCGCTTACCGGGACTGCCTCATAGCGCGCGTTTCCCATAAGTTCCAGGCGTCTCTTGCGCACCATAACTTCTTTGACGTTAAAGAGCCTTGCAATGTATCTGTCGGAGAATCCCCACTCCTTGGCCTTCCTGAGATCCTCGTCCGCAAACATATTCCACGGCGACAGGCGCATCTTCTCCTCAAACTCGACCAGCTCCCTCATCTCTTCTATGAAATATTTACCTATATGCGTTATGCGGTTCAATTCGTCGACGCTGACGTTCTTGCGCAGGGCCTCATACATAAGGAAGACGCGCTCGCTCGAAGGAAAAGCAAGAAGCTTACGCAGTTCATCCGCCGATATGTTATTGTAATTCTTCGCGAAACCCAGGCCGTAACGCTTGGTCTCGAGGGAACGTATGGACTTCTGCAGCGCTTCCTTGAAGGTCTTGCCTATGCTCATTACTTCCCCGACCGCTTTCATCTGCGTGCCGAGGATGTCTTTGGCCTGCGGGAATTTTTCGAACGCCCATCGCGCGAACTTCACGACTACATAATCGCCGCTCGGCTCATATTTATCCAGGGTACCCTTACGCCAGTATGGTATCTCGTCCATCGTAAAGCCCGCGGCCAGTTTTGTAGAGATACGCGCGATAGGGAATCCTGTGGCCTTGGAAGCGAGCGCGGATGAGCGTGACGTCCTGGGATTTATCTCTATGGCGACCAGGCGGTCGTCTTTAAGATTATGGGCGAATTGTATATTTGTTCCGCCCACGACGCCGATAGCGTCGACTATCTTGTACGACAGGCCCTGCATCTTCTTCTGCAGTTTCTCCGGCACCGTCAGCATCGGCGCGACGCAAAAACTATCGCCCGTATGGACGCCCATTGCGTCTATGTTCTCGATGAAGCAGACCGTTATCTTCCGGTCCTTTTCGTCCCTCACCACTTCAAGCTCAAGCTCTTCCCATCCGATGACGGATTCTTCGATCAACACCTGGTGGATGATGCTTGCGGCGAGCCCTCTCGCGGTTATGATCTCGAGTTCTTCGTTATTATACGCTATGCCGCTGCCTGTGCCGCCGAGCGTGTATGCCGGCCTGATCACGATCGGATAACCGAGTTTTTCGGCGAC
This sequence comes from Candidatus Omnitrophota bacterium, assembly GCA_029004355.1. GTDB lineage: Bacteria > Omnitrophota > Gorgyraeia > 2-01-FULL-45-10 > 2-01-FULL-45-10 > FEN-1322. The sequence goes on along the minus strand of JAQURV010000114.1, from coordinate 2,576 downwards.
CGCTTTTGCCTCTTCGATCGAATGGCATATTTCGGAACGCGGAACGGCAATGCCTAATTTTTTCATCGTAGCCTTGAACGCCTCGCGGTCTTCACCGCGCTCTATCGCGTCGGCCTTAACGCCTATTATCCTGACGCCGTATTTTTTTAGCACGCCTTCTTTATGGAGGCTCGAGGCAAGGTTCAGTCCCGTCTGCCCGCCCAGGTTCGGGAGCAACGCGTCGGGTTTCTCCTTCGCGATTATCCTCTCCAGGCTCTTTACGGTAAGGGGCTCTATATATGTATGGTCGGCCATGCCGGGATCGGTCATTATGGTGGCCGGATTGGAGTTGACCAAAACTATCTCATACCCTTCTTCTCTGAGGGCCTTACAGGCTTGTGTGCCCGAATAGTCAAATTCGCATGCCTGGCCTATTATTATCGGGCCGGACCCTATGATCAATATCTTCTTTATGTCTGAGCGTCTTGGCATATCTCCTCCGTAAATTTTATGGTTATTTTAGCATGAAAACGGTTAAATACAAGGCAAATATGTGGTATACTTTATTTAAAATAATGAAGACAAAAATACTATCGGTCATAGGAATATGCGCGGTGTTAGCGATGACGGCGGGCTGCGGCCATAAAGCGCCGGAAAAGAAGCCCGCAAAAATAAATATCGCTTTTAAACAATGGGTCGGTTACGGCCCATTTTTTCTTGCCCGGGACAAAGGATTTTTCGGGGACGAAGGAATAGACCTAAAATTTGTGGATGAGCAGATCGACTCCGCGAGACGCGACGCGTTCAAGGCCGGAATGCTCGACTGCGAAGGGGGAACGATCGACCTGCTCGTCTCCAAAACGGCTCATGATACGCCGATAACCGCTGTTTTAGAGATAGACTCCTCCTACGGAGGCGACGGCATAGTCGCGGCAAACAATATTAAAAGCCTGAAAGATCTGATCGGTAAAAAAGTGGCCTTTACAAGAGATGATGTTAACCAGACCTTTATATCCTATCTCTTTTATAAAGAAGGTTTATCGATGGATAAAATAACCGTCGTCTCCTGCGAGCCCGAGAAAGTGGCGCAGGCTTTCTTAAACGGCGATGCGGACGCGGCCGTAACGTGGGAGCCATGGCTGTCAGAGGCGCTGAAAAGGCCGGATACCCATCTCCTCGTCTCCACGAAAGACAGGCCGGGGATAATTATCGATACGCTGAATGTAAGGAACGATCTGATAAAAAATGATCCCGGCCTTATAAAAGGATTGATGCGCGGATGGTTTAAGGCTGTAAAATATTACAAAGAACATCCTGTTGAGGCAAGTGAGATAATCGCAAAACATTATGGCATTACGGCAGAAGAGTACAGAAAAAATGTGGAAAAGCTGCGTTGGATCGATCACGCGGACCAGACATCTCCGGATAAGCGTAAAGAACTGGCCGATATTTTTAACACCATCGCCGATATTAAGTTGTCGAATGGCAGGATCACCCGGAAACCGGACGCTCAAAAAGCAATGAATGCAACCCTCCTCCAGGAACTATATAATGAAGATAGCCGCTAAAATAAGTGTTTCCTTCCTGGTCTTAGCCGTCATCCTTACTTTTATCAACAGCTATATCCTTTATAGCGTTATGGAAGATACCCTGGAAAGAGAGATAGACGCGCGCCTGGATAGCACCGCAAATTCCAGAGCCGCACATATCAAGACATATCTCGAGATGTTGAAGCTGTCGATAGGACAACTGTCGAAAAGCGTGGTCCTGGAAAATTTTTTACACGCAGACGAGGATAAGGAGGCGTTCGACAATGCGTTGCAGAGGCTAAAGAGGACGAAAGAAGCCAACCCGGCCATCGGTGACTTTTTACTCCTGAATAAGAACGGCAGCGTGATCGCATCCAGCAACGAAAAGTATATCGGCCTGGACAGGTCCACGGATGTCTATTTTATCGCCGGCCAGAAACGGGTCTTTATTAAAGATGCTTATTATTCCGAAGGGACGAAAGAAGGCTTACTTGTCACTTCCTGCCCTTTCCTGGATACAAAGACAGGTGAACTCTTGGGGGTACTTGCGGCGGAAGTCAAATTAGACGAGCTTTACAAAGTAACCACGGACAGGACCGGTCTGGGCAAAACAGGCGAGATAATCATCGTAAATAAATACGGGTTCTTGATCACCCCTTCGCGGTTTCTCGAAGATACGTTCTTAAAACAGAGGGTCGATACGAATAACTTTTGGACATGCATGTTGCAGAGTGATCCGGAATATGATCACAGTACCGAGCCGGAAGTGCTTTTTAGCCGGGATTATCGCGGCGTACCGACCGTGGGAGCGCATGTCTATATGCCCGAGATGCAGTGGGCGGTCCTGGGAAAGATCGATGTTTCCGAAGGATTGGCGCCCCTGAGGAAAATCAATAATATTTTTGCGACTACTTTGGTCGTCACTCCGTTCTTGGTATGGCTGGTGGGGATGTTTTTAGCCGGTTTCATTACGAGACCGATAAGGAAGCTGCAGAAAGGCGTAGAGATCGTAGGCGCGGGGAATCTGGACTACAAGGTAGGCATCGGAACAAAGGACGAGGTCGGGCA
>JAQURV010000113.1 GCA_029004355.1 Candidatus Omnitrophota bacterium | reverse complement strand
GCCTGCGAGAAGGATAGTTTCGAAACATCTGGGGGAACTTCTTCTTGAGCGGGGAATAATCACCGAAGCCCAGCTTGAGAAGACGCTCAAGATACAGAAGGAGAAGGGCGGCCTTATAGGGCAGATCCTCGTCACGCTCGGTTTTGTAAAAGAAGAGGAGATAGCCCAGGCCCTCACTATCCAGTATGGTTTTCCGTATCTTCCCCTGGAATGTTACGACATAAACAAGGAAGCTATCAAGCTTATCCCGGAGAACGTCGCCATGCAGTACAACCTTGTGGCTATCGATAAGATAGGGGATCTTCTCACGATAGCGATGTCGAACCCGCTTAATTATCAGGCCATAGAGGACATCGAAACGCTTACCAAGTGTAAGGTGCAGGTCTTCGTCAGCACGATGACCGATATAAATAACGCCATACTGAAGCATTATCCTAACAAATGATACTGGAACTCAAAGATAAACTTACTAAGGTGCTCATCGAACGGGGGCTCCTGAAAGAGGGAGACCTTGAAAAGGCCCTTTCCATTCAAAAGGAAAAGGGCGGCTCTCTTAGTGATGTGCTGGTGGAGCTTGGCTTCGTGACGCGAAACGACCTGATGATAGCGTTGAGCCACGGTTTCGGCATCCCGCCCATAAACCTGTCGCGTTATAAGATAGACCCCGACGTTATTAAACTCATCCCTAAGAAAGTGGCCAAGAATTATAAGATATTGCCTATCTCAAAGATGGGGGACAGGCTTATGCTGGCCATCGCCGACCCTTTGAATATATTATTGCTGGACGATATCACTACACTTACGGGGTTGAAGATAAACCCTGTCATCGCGACCGAAAAAGACATAAGCGAAGCGCAGCGGCAGTATTATGATGAAAACGCTTTCACGGCCATAGAGAAGATAGTCGGCGACATGAAAGAGGCCAGCGATATAAAACTGCTGGAAGAGGAGGCGGAGCTATCGGTCCAGAACTCTTCCGAGCTTTTGAAGATCACTCAGGATGCGCCTGTAGTAAAGATAACGAATCTCCTGTTGGCCGAAGCCGTAAATCTTAGGTCGAGCGATATTCTGATAGAGCCGCTTGAAGATCAGCTGCGTGTCCGGTACAGGGTTGACGGAGTCTTGCGGGAAGGGCGCCGATCTCCGATCGCGCTGCATAATGCCGTTATCTCCCGGCTCAAGGTCATGTCGAATCTTGATATCGCCGAAAGGCGACTTCCTCAGGACGGAAGGTTCAAGGCAAAACTGCACGGCAGGGAAGTGGACTTCAGGATATCGGTGATCCCGTCGAGCAGAGGCGAGAAGATCGCCCTCAGGATACTGGATAAATCTCAGGCAACGCTCGATATAGACAAGCTTGGTTTCGATACGGCTTCCCTTAATGAGATAAGAAAAGCCGCATCGCGGCCGCACGGGATGATACTCATGTGCGGTCCCACCGGCTGCGGCAAGACGACAACGCTCTATTCCATCATGCAGCATGTCAATTCACCGGAAAAAAATATAGTCACGGTCGAAGATCCCGTCGAGTATCTGATAGAAGGCGTTAACCAGGTTACCTCCCGCCCCGAGATAGGGCTGACATTCGCCGCGGCCCTGAGATCGATCCTCAGGCAGGACCCGAACATCATAATGATAGGCGAGATCCGGGATTTTGAAACCGTCGATATAGCCATAAAAGCCGCGCTTACCGGACATCTGGTCTTGAGCACGCTCCACACTACGACCGCTACAGGTTCCGTAATACGCCTTATCAATATGGGTGTAGAGCCGTTCCTGATCACATCATCGTTGATCCTTGTAGGCGCCCAGAGACTTGTACGGCGCGTCTGCCCGCATTGTAAGGAGCCGTATGAACTGGCTGCTGATATGCAGGCACGGCTGAATATAAAACTGGAAAAAGGAAAGAGGACTTTCTATAGAGCCAAAGGATGCGATCTCTGTTTCCGGACGGGATACAAGGGCAGGGTCGGCCTGATCGAGGTATTGCCCGCGACCCCGAAGATCAGGGCTCTTATATTGGAGAACGCGCAGGAATACAGGATCAGGGAAGAGGCAAGGCGCGAAGGAATGATGACGCTAAGGGAAAATGGCATCAAGAACGCCCTCGACGGCGTTACTACTCTGGAAGAGGTCCTCCGGGTTACCGCCGGGGACCAGGACCTGGATACGGTGTGAGAAATGGTCGGATCATTTAGAGACAAACTGATAGATGCGCTTGTAAAGAGCAAGCTTGTCAAAGAGCAGGATCTTAAGGCTGCCCTCGATATCCAGCATAAGTTCGGGGGGAGCCTTGGCAAGATACTGATAGAGCGCGGTTTCATCGCCGAGAAAGAGCTTATGGTGGTGATGAGTAAACAATTGAACATCCCCCCGATCGACCTTTCCAAATATAAAGTGGATAAATCGCTCATCGACCTGATCCCCGAAAAAGTGGCGCGGCAGTATTCCCTCGTTCCGGTATCCAGATTAGGTAAGGTGCTCACCGTTGCCATGTCGGATCCGCTTAACCTGTTCGCTATAGACGACCTGAAGATGCTTACGAAATTCCAGATCGACCCGGTAATAGCGACGGAGAACGATATAAAAGAAGCGATAAACAACTATTATGGCGGCCACGCGCAGGAGATAGCGAAGATACTGGAGGAGATCCCCCAGGAAGGCGTGGAAATAAAAGATGAGGGGGCGGAAGAGGCGGAGGAAGAGCTTGATATCGGCGAGATGGCCGAGGAGTCAAAATCGGCTCCCATAGTCAAGATCGTCAGCCTCATTTTAAATGAGGCGATGAAGCGCCGCGCCAGCGATATCCATATCGAACCATGCGAAAAGAGCCTTCGTATACGTTATCGTATAGACGGCACTCTACACGACGCCTTCACTCTGCCGAAGAGAAACCAGAGCGCTATCGTAGCAAGGCTGAAGATAATGTCGAAACTGGATATAACGGAGATGAGGATCCCCCAGGATGGCCGTTTCAAGATAAATTTCGAGGGCAGGGAGATAGACTTCCGCGTCTCGGTTCTACCGATCACCTTCGGCGGTAAGATCGTCCTGCGCGCGCTCGATAAATCCAGCCTGAGCACCGGTGTGGATAAGCTGGGATTCCTGCCCGGGCCGATGAACATATTCAAAACGGCCCTGGAGCGGCCATACGGCATGCTTCTCGTCACCGGGCCCACCGGCAGCGGCAAATCGACCACCCTCTATTCGATCATAACGCAGCTTAATACGCCGGAACGCAATATAGTCACGCTGGAAGACCCCGTGGAATATGAGGTGGAAGGCGTTACCCAGATCCAGGCAAAGCCGGAGATAGGTCTGACCTTTTCGAACGGCCTGAAATCAATATTGAGACAGAGTCCCGACATAGTGATGGTCGGCGAGATCAGGGACTTTGAAACGGCGGACATTGCCATAAAAGCGTCTTTGACGGGGCAGCTCATCCTGAGCACTTTGCACACCAACGATTCCGCGGGAGCCATAACAAGGCTTATCGATATGGGCGTCGAACCGTTTCTTGTTGCGTCGAGCCTTGTCCTTGCCTCCGCCCAGCGGCTCATGCGGAAGATCTGCCCTGCCTGCAAAGCGCCGGTGGAGATACCGGACGCTGTATTGAAGAGGTTTGGCTTGGACCCCGCAGACATAGCTAAGCGCGGGGTGAAGAATTTTTACAAAGGCGAAGGCTGTGAAAAATGCAATAACAGCGGTTATTACGGGAGGCTCGGTATACTCGAGGCGCTTCTGGTCGACGACAAAGTCCGTGATATGATAATGAAAAAAACATCAAGTGATCTTATAAAAGATTATGCCATAAAAGAGCTGCACATGATGACATTGAGGGATAACGCGGTCGAGAACTTCTTGAAAGGCATTACTTCATTCGAAGAAGTGTTGCGCGTAACGTCGGAGGATTAAAGTGAATTTTAAGTATGCCGCAAAAAATAAGGACGGCAAGAATATAACCGGCATCCTGGATGCCGCTGACCGCACCGCTGCGATAAGCACCTTGAGGAAACAGGAGCTTATCATCGTGTCGCTGGATGCGGCAAAGCCCGAATCCCGGTTTACGCTGCCTTTTGCGAACAGGAAGAAGAAGATAAAGATCGACGACCTTGTCATATTCTCAAGGCAGCTTGCTACGATGGTCGATGCCGGCATTCCCCTGGTGAGCGCGCTCGATATCCTGGGTGAGCAGATCGATAATAAGACGTTCAGCGCGGTCGTCCAGGAGATCCGCAGCGAAGTGGAGACGGGCTCAAGTTTCTCCGAGGCGCTGGCCAGGCATAAAGCGGTATTCTCGCAGCTATTCGTCAACATGGTGAGGGCCGGAGAGACCAGCGGTATGCTCGACGAGATACTGGACCGCGTGGCGACTTATATGGAGAAGACCAGCGCGCTCCAGCGGAAGGTGAAGGCTGCCCTGGTATACCCTGCCGTCGTAACCGGCATGGCGCTCTCCATAACATTGCTTTTACTTCTGAAAGTCATACCGGTATTTAAAGGGATATTCGAAGGTTTTGGCGCACAGCTGCCCAAACCCACCCTTGTCCTTATAATGATAAGCGACGCCCTGCAGAAATATTTTGTGATCTGCGCCGCCGTCATAGTAGGCCTTGTTCTTCTGCTCATCCGGTATATCAAGACCGAAAAAGGCAGGCTGAAGTTCGACTCGTTATTGCTGCACCTGCCCGTATTCGGGATACTGTTTACAAAGGTGGCCGTAAGTAAATTTACGCGGACGCTGTCTACGCTTATAAAGTCCGGCGTCCCGATCCTTGGCGCCCTTGACATAGTGGGGAAGACTTCCGGCAATAAACTGGTCGAGAAGACCATAGATACCGTCCGCTCGAACGTCCGCGAAGGCGAGAGCGTTGCCGAGCCGCTGGCCAGGTCCAAGATATTCCCGCCGATGGTCACAAGGATGGTCTCGGTGGGCGAGCAGACAGGAGAGCTGGAGAAGATGTTATCGAAGATAGCGGATTTCTACGACGAGCAGGTAGACGCGGCGGTCAGTTCTCTTACAAGTATGATGGAGCCATTCATCATAGCGTTCCTGGGCATAGTTATAGGCTCGATAGTCATCTGTATGTTTTTGCCGATATTCAAAATAACGTCGATAGTGAGCG
>JAQURV010000112.1 GCA_029004355.1 Candidatus Omnitrophota bacterium | reverse complement strand
GACATTGCGTGACTTTCTACGGTTGTGCAGGGCGCGCATGAGAACCGACAAGGCGGTAAAGAGTATTACTGCGCCCGCGAGAAGCAGTATCTTTTCAAAAAGAGGCGAATCCTGGAGCGTAGCGACCATCCCCTTCCTGGCCATGGCCGCGTTCTGCATCGCCTCCGAGGTATTCCATACCTGGTCCCACTCCCTGCCGCGCGGGATGTAAAAAGGAATTAAGAGCGGCGCCCACGTCGCAAAACGCTTGACCGCGTCGGGAATATATCTCTGTGCGGCGGCCGGTCCTATGAAACGCGCCAGCTTCTCGTCGAGCCTGTCGAGGCCGAGGAAGCTCAGATTGACCAGCGTTGCGACGCGTAAACCCATATGGTCCATCCATATGAGCACCCTGAAGAAATCGAAGGCCATGATCCATATGAAGACCTGCAGGCTCCATTGCCGGAACGAGTCCGGGGACATGGTCACGTTGTTAAATATCGCGAAGGCCGTGCGGACGGCGCCGTCCTGGTTGTACCATGTCGGATCCGGCATCATGCGAAGCCCCGTAAATATAATAGGCGACATCCAGAGGCCCCACCGCAGAACATATATCATGTGCTCGACGAGCTGGGCAAATCCCGCTTTCGAGAAGAAGAATTTTATGGGCGTCTTGTCTTTCTCGAAATACGCCTGCATAAAGACCTTGTTTATGGCGAAGAGCCATGCCGCGATCGACCAGTTTATGACACCCGCCAGCGACTCGGTATATAAAAGTTTTACTCCGCCGGTATAGGTGCCGAGATCGATGCGGCCCCATTTATTGACGAGCGGATAAGTTATATATTCAATAGCCTGGAATCCCGAACTTACGTAGAGCTTGAACTTATCGACTATGACGGGGACCTGAAGGGCATCCATGTAGAACGCCGCGGCGCTTCCTATGAATGCGCCGAATATAGAATCGACGAAATAGAGCTTCCATGTATGGACGCGGCCCTGGCCCTTGAAGGCGTAGACCACATCTCTCAAAAAGCTCACCCCGCCGGACGACAGGACGCCTATGATGAAACCGAAGAGGATTCTGTCGGGCATCGAACGGCCGACCATACCGTTACTGAGGCCGTAAGCGAACCCGAAACCTACTATAGCGCCGCGCGCATATAAGGAAGCGTCCTGGTAACTATACTGCGTCCGTTGAAAGAACGGCAGGCTGCCGTCAAAGGTCTCCATTATGGTCTTGAGGAATGGGAACAGGAGCGCGCCGAATATGACTCCGATCACGAGCGGCGCTCCGCCCATTATCTTTTGCGCTATAGGCATCGAGATAACGATGTTCAAAACAAAGAGGAGGGCCACAACTATGGCGCTGAAGGCCATACCCTTCTTCATGCCGGAATTGACATGCTTTAAAAGCGTCTCTTGAGACGGCGCTATGAGCTTTCCGCTGTCTAAGAACATGCCTGTGATCAGATATACTTCCGCCCACAGGCCCCCGAACGATAACGCGCTTGTCAGGATACACGCTAAAACCTTCAGGAAAGCCGGCAGAGAAGCTATCGCCGCTGTCGAGCCAAGATCGGCTATGATCGGCGCCAGTACAACGCCCGCCGAGACCAGGAAGATAGAGATGTGGGCCTTAGCGGGTTTTAGCGTCCGCTCCCTCAACGCCAGGCTGATGCCGTTCGCGATGATCTCATTGAATACGAATATGACAACGAACCTTCCGATATTCTGGAGGATGTTCGACCAGTATACCCATATGCCGAAAGTCGCGGCGTTGCCGAGCGCTTCCACAAGGCCGGGGCTCTCCACGAGAAGCAGCCAGTTGAAGATATAAGGCGTTCCGCCTATAAGCGCTACGGTGATGGGCCTTAGATGTTTGCCATGAACGGCGAGCGCCCGTCCGTTGGCGGCATGATATATTATAAAGGTAAGAGCTGCGGCAAAATTGCTGAACATGAGAAGCTGGACCCATGAAGAAGGGGCTTGCAAAATGGCCATCTTGCTAGACGCGGCGGCAAGAAATCCCGAAATTAAAACATTCTGAAAGACCTCTCCGGGCGTAAGGTGCCGCCCGGTAAGGCCGCGTTTAAAGATCTCCGCGATCGCCGCGCCAAGGAGCGCGATCATAACAAAATTGAAACCGAGGCCGGCATCCAGCGGACTCGTCATTCCCATGGAATATATGCCCAGGCCGGCGCTTATGATCAGGGCGGAGGCTATGCCGTACAGGAGATCCCGTTTGATGCCCGAAACTATCCGGCCGTCTCCGGTCTTCCGGACGAATAGCCTTCTCAAAAATCCGGCCGCCAGGAATAGAAGGATCGCTAATACTAAAATCATGGCGTCCTTTATCGCGGTAAGGTACTTCTCGACGAATGTCATCTTGTAAAAATCGAGGTCGAAATATAGTATTCCATCCAGCTTCTTATCCGCCACCATGGGGCTCACCACAAAGACGACTTCGTTAAGAGCGCCTATCCTGTTCCAATCCACCGCTTCGCGCACATGGATCCAGCCGTTCTCGAGACGTAACGGTATGGTCTGTACAGAGTTCTTCCCTTTTATCTCCAATTTCACCGAAACCTGGCGCAGCTGTTCCTTTGTCGGCACTTTGGCGCCGATCCTCACCGCATCGACCAGTTTCTGGCCGAGCCTGGGAGGGAAACTCTTAGTCCAAACGCCGCATATGGCCCCGCCGAATATGGTGTAATCGAATTTCAGGACATCCTTATTGATGTACTCTTCATGTTCGGAATTGACATCGCCCATGGCCGGGCCCATGTTGAACATGCCCTTTTCGCCGGCCTCCAGGATACTGAAACCCGTAGGATCGGTCACGATCGTCGGGTGCTCCTGGTCCGCGAAGGAGCCGGTTATAAAGATCGCGGCGGCTGATATCGCCAGGGTCAAAATGGAAAAACGTCTAAATAATTTACTCATGATATTCGCTCCTGTGCTTCGTTTTTTATTGCTGCGCCTGGACATTTACGATCAATGCGACCTCTCTAGTCGGGTCTTTTCTTATACCTTTATCCGGCGAGTGGACAAGGCCAAGATCATCCGTAGAAATAGATACCTTGTAAGAGCCCGGCTCTTCCGGAGCCTGCCATGTCTTATCCCTCGTCTGTCTTTCGTCGACGAATTTTCCGCCTTCGCTCGACCACTGAAGGACGACAAGGTCTTTCTCATCCTCGTCTTTTATCTTCTTGGGGAGCCTGCTCAAGTCCTCTTTATCCTGCAGATACTCGGCATAACGGTCGTCATCAACAAGCGTGGAGAGCGAGAACTTTATCTTAGTGCCGGGCTTTACCGTAACCTGCGCGGCGCCGGATTCGGTATAAGTGACTTCCAGTTTCTTATCCTCGCCCTTGCCGCCTCCCTTGGCCCATGCGCCGGCATCTCCCGCTTCCATGGGGGTTATATCAACGGTGGTCGGCTTCCCCGGCTCCCACATCCTGTATTTATCTTTTGACCCAAAACTGAACGAAGGGTTTGCGCCCTTCTTTATATCTTTGATATCTTCGCTTATCGTATCGGCCGTATATGAATAGGAACTGTTCGTATCCACCTTCTTGAGGAATCCGGCGGCCTTGTCATATTCTTTGTCGGAATAATAGAGGAGGGCTATCAATATATAAGCGTAGTCGCCGCTATTCTTCCTGTAATAACTGTCGATGAGCTTCTGCAAACCCTCTACGGCCTGATCCTTGGGAAACTCGGAAAAATATAGCCTGCAGAGCGTTTCGAAGGCGCGATCGAACCAGACGGAGTTCTTATAAGTGCTCAAAAAATTCTCCAGGCTCGAAACCGCGTTCGCGTAATCCTTTTCATAGTAGAAGCAAAGCGCCGTTTTGTATTTGCAGTAATCGATCACCTTGGAATCCGGATACTCCTGGGCAAAGAGTTCGTAGTACTTCCTTGCATCGCGGTACCTGTTGGAGCCGAAGTACTTCTCCGCTATCTCCATGACCTTCGCGCCCATAGCCTCTTTATTGAAGTAGGTCTGGGCGGAGTTTATATAACTGTCATACAGCGAGGACGCCCCTCTCGTATTGCCTTGCGCAAAATTCTTATCGCCCTCTCTTCGTATGTCCTCCAGTATCTCCTGCGCTGATTTCGGATCGACCTTCGCGGCATACGCGGTCCTTAATTTCAGGGCGTAATTGCCGAACCCTTTGTCGGTCAATTCATCGGCGATCCGTGAAAGTTGGCGTCTGTTAATCGCGCTGTCATCGGAGTACTTCGATATCCTCTCCGCCATCTCATCGAGAAAAGCCTCCGTCCTCTGCGGCTGGAAGTCATCTTTTATCGTAAGGAATTTCAGCAGGTACGCATCGAGCATGAGCTCCTTGGACTTCGCGTTACTTAAGACCTTTTCGACGTACTCCAGCGCTTCGGCGCGGTAATTCTCGCTTACCGACATGTAGAGCCTGCCGGAATCTATGTCGTTCTTCTGCGAAAGGAACGCAAGCTCGTCTATCCTGGCCTTCGCGACGGCGTAAGAGAGCGCATCCGCATACTTGAAACCCGGCTTTGCGGATATGAGGTTCTTTACGTCCGATATGAACCTCTCGAAATCATCCGTCGCCTTGCACCTTGAGAGCGCCTCTTCGGTGATCTTGATTATGGCCGCGTCGGAATCCGCGGCGGATATCCGGGAGATATCTTCATTGAAGTTTGCCGGTTCGGCCGCAAAGGCGCCCGCCAGCATGAAACCGCTCGCTAAAATCGCTAGTATGATCTTTTTCACCGTTATGCCCCTTTCGCCTTTACAAATCCGGCTTTTTTAAGCGCGTCTTTTATATATTGGTTCTTCATGAAATTTTTCCAGACAAACCCCGAACGAAAATTTTCTATGGGCAGGAGTATCATCGCCTCGCCTATGCCGTAATATACGGAGGCGTACCAGCTGCGTTCAACGTTTATGGAATCCCTGAACCCGTACTGGCCCCAAAGCCTCGGATAGGTCAGGTACATGTGCTTTAAGGCCGATAAAGAAAGATACGGCGTAAATACGATCGACCCGGCCGGCCCGGTGGGAGAGACGGTATCATCGTACTCGGGTTCGCCGTTCCCCGTCGGAGGCACACCGAAATGCATAGTATATCCCTCGGGCCTCGACATCGAAGTTATCCCCCACATATTGGGACCGA
>JAQURV010000111.1 GCA_029004355.1 Candidatus Omnitrophota bacterium | reverse complement strand
TTCTAAGAGGCCGACTTTTTTTATACTGGGGAAGACCCGGAGGACGCTCTTGCCGACGATCTCTTCCCGGCTGACTTTGCTGGCACGCTCACCGGCCCTGTTCATATCCGTAAAAATGAAATCTTCGCCGTCATCTCTGGCCTTATAGACGGCTACGCCGTTACTCATATTATCGAATAATTCCCGGAATTGTTCATGTTCCCTCCGCAGCGCCTCCTCCGCCTGCCTGCGCCCGCCATCCGGCCCCTCAAGCTCCGCTATCCGCCCTTGCAGGAGCCTTATCTCCTTGGCGAGATCTTCTTTTGTCTTCTCTTTTTGCGTCATAGTTTTTATGCCCTAGAGGTCTTTTACCCTATAAATTTCTTAACCTTGCTCAATAGCTCCTGCGGATCGAAAGGTTTCAACACGCAATCATCCGCGCCCATATCTTCCATGCTTTCGGGAAGGCTGGGCCGAACGGCGCTGGCGGTAAATAAGATAACGGGGATCTTTTTAAATTTGTCATCCGATTTCAGTCTTTTACAAAGTTCGTCCCCCTGCATCTTGGGTAACAGCAGGTCCAATAATATCAGATCGGGGGTAACCTTTTGCAGGATAACCAGCGCCTCTTCGGCGTCAACCGCCGGGATGATCTCATACCCCAAATGCTTCAATCTGACCGTTGCAACATCCATGATATCCTGCTCATCGTCAACAACAAGTATCTTCTTCGACATATCATCTCCTCCGTTCTTTGACCGGTAAGATAAAGGAAAAAGCTGCGCCTTCGCCGAAATTTGATTCCGCCCATATCTTACCCCTGTGCGCATCTATTATCTGCTTACAGATCGATAACCCCAGGCCCGTTCCGCCCACCTTTCTCTGCAATTGTATGAATTGCCGGAATAGCTTTGGCATGTCTTCTTTCTTAATGCCCGGGCCGGTATCTTTAACCGTGACCTGTATAAAATTATTCCCCATGGCCGTAGTAATGGTAATGCCTCCTTTTTCGGTAACCTTGAGGGCATTATTTGTCAAATTGGTCAAAACCTGTATGATCTTATCGTAGTCGAACATTATACGCGGTAGATCCTCATCTATTTGACAAGTAAAATCCAGCTTCTTCTTCTCTGCCAGAGGGGTCATCTCCTGCCACACTTCCTTAACCGCGTCGTTTATATCATTTTCAACTATCGTAAATTCCATCTTCCCCGATTCGAGCGTCTGAAGATCCAGGACGCCGTTGATCAACCTGTCCAGCCTATCCACGTTCTTTTTAACTATACTTAAATATTTGGCCTGCTCCTCATTAATATCGCCAGTTGTCTTATCTAAGACCACCGAAACCCCTTCTTTGATAGCGGTAAGCGGCGTTCTTAATTCGTGGGAGACCATGCCGGTAAAATCTGTCTTCATCTCTGCCGAAGTCTTCATGGCCCGCGCCTGGATCATCTCTTCGTTCGCGGCGGCCTGTTGAGTTATAAAGGCGGCGGTAACGCTGAGGCTGTCAAGGATCGCGTCCTCGGCGGGCGTTATCGGGCGTTTGGCAAAGAGGGCCAGGACGCCCATCGTTTCTCCGCCGGGAACTTTAAGCTGGTAGCCGGCGAACGATACCAGTCCCAGATGGCGCGCCCATTCATGGTCATGCACGCGCGGATCATTGATAACATCATTCGTCAGGAACCTATGCTCCTCGCCGGAGGCGACGCGCCCGATCTTATAACATCCAAACGGGACCCGGGCGTGGGACTTACCGTCTATGCGGGTATACCTGCCGGAGCTTGATATTAAATGCAGGCACTTGTCCCTGTAGCGGCATACGTGCGACCCTTCCTTGACCGCGGCATGGATACAGCCCTTCTCGCACATATCCCCGGGACGGATAAGCCATATCCGGCAGAAGTCTGCTTTGAAGATCCGCACGATGCTGGCGGTTATAGCCCTGAGCTTATGCTCAAGCGCGGCCGGCGCAAGAAGCGATTGCTGAAGCGCATTGACAGCCTGTTGCCGCCTTATCGCAACTTCACGCTCTGTCTCTATCTTCTTGCGCTCTGTAATGTCGCGAAAGAAAGCCACAAAATGCCTCTTACCTTTGATATCTAAATTCGAGGAAGTGATATCCGCAAAAAAGATACCACCGTCTCTTCTTACAACAGGGATATTCGCTGAAGTTGAAATTTCGCCGCTGACATGCCTCTCGAACTCTCTTCTCACAGAACCCCAATCATCCTTGTGATGCAGGTCCTGAATGGTCATAGTAACAATCTCTTCTTTCGAACGGCCCAACAGACGCGTCATCGCATCGTTCGCAAATATGATCTTTCGCGTCTCGGTCTCGCAGAAGATGATCCCGTCGTTTGAACCCTCGACAATAGTCCTGAATTCGGATTCGCTCTCCCGCAGGGCCTCTTCCGCCTTCTTGCGTTCGGTGATATCGCGCCCTTCCGGTATAAGGAAGATAACCTTCCCATCCTGATCCCTGACCGGCTTAAGCGAAAAATCTATATAATGGACGCTCTTGTCGGCGGCGAGATGCGTAGCCTCGAAAAATACGCTCTCGCCTAGCGCGGCCTTAATTACGGCGTCACGCAGTTTATCCTGCATCTCTTTCGAATGGGTCCACCATGGCGTGTCCCAGAAAAACCTGCCTATACAGTCTGATTCTTTTATCCCCGCGAACTGCATCGCCGTCCTGTTCGCCTCGATCAATCTTCCGTCCGTTGTCATCATGCCGATGAATTGAAAAGTCTGGTCGAAGATAGCGTGGATCTTCTTCTCGCTTACCCGCAGGGCCTCCTCTGCCTTTTTACGCTCGGTGATATCCCAGAAAAGCCCGAAGAGCCCCGTAACGTTCCCCGCCTTGTCCCGGACAGGGACTTTGACCGTGTTGATCACAGCCCTTTTTGCTTCGTTAAGATAGTCGCCTATTATTATGTATTCTTCTTCTAAATTCTCGGTCTCGCCGGATTTCATGACCCGCTTATCGTCAGCCCTGTATTTTTCAGCCAGATGAGTCGGGAAAAAAGCATAGTCCGTCTTTCCCGCGATCTCTTCGGGCCTGATCTTCAGGTCTTTTGCGTAATTTTCATTACAGGATATATAGGTCGAGTTCCTGTCTTTTAAAAAGACCTTCCCGGGAAGATTTTCGATAAGGGTCCTGTATTGCTGCTCCTTGGCCTGCGTCAATTCGCCCTCTGTGCGCCTGCGCTCGGTGATGTCGCGGATGTTGCATTGCAGGACCTTTGCCTTGTTAACTAAGATGATCTCTGTATTTATGCTCAGGCCCTTTTGGGTCTTTACCGGCGTCTCTTCGTAATGAACTACGCCGTCCGTTTCCAGCTTTTTCACCATCTTCTGGAAGTCCTTGTGATCTTTAACCGAGCCGATCTCCCATAGTTTCTTTTCCAATAACTCCTCATGGGAATAACCCAGCAATTCCCGGATAGATTCATTAGAGTTAAGGATGCTGCCCTCGGTCTTATGAATAAGCAATAATCCGTCGCGCGATGTTTCAAAGGCCCTGCGATAACGCTCTTCGGACTCCTTCAGCTCTGCCTGCAAACGCTTACGCTCGGTGACGTCTTCAATGGCCAGCAGGATCAACTCCTCGCCCCCTACTTCCGGCGCCATTATTGCCGCTGCTTCCTTAGGAAGACGCAGATGGCGGGCGTTCAGGAGCATGACGCGCTCGCCAATGTGCTCAAATTTATGCCTGACTTCGTAATCGTTCACAACTTTTTTTCCCGATACAATTTCTTTTAATAACTCGATCAATTTAGGAACATTCCATTGCCTATCACCCAGATCGGGAAGCAGCTGACCTATCGTATCTTTTTCATTAACCTTAAAGGTGGCGTAGAAAGCCTGATTGGCGGAAATGATACGTAAGCTCCTGTCCAGGACCAAAAACGGCTCCCTCAGCGTGGCAATGATACTATCGGCGTACTCTAAGAGCGCTTCGATGTTAGATTCGCCGCTCCGTTTTTTATCTTCCATCTTTTAAGCCCTTCTTAAAAAAATAAAACCCAAGGCCTTATGCTCATTTAAGCATAAAACGCTTGGGTTGATCTGGAAAGATCCATACGACAACCGCCGTCTCTCATCAAAGCCCCCGAACTTTGCGAGTAATTCAGATATATTATACCTTTATTTACATATATCTATCAATGGTAAACGTGTCGGACATTCAAATATCGGCATCCTGTCCGCTATTTGAAAAAATAGTACTTCCAGATGATAAAAGTCGTTATGCCGCGAGGTATGCCTGCAGCTTTGTTCCGGGGAATTTTTCGATCGCCGATATCTTCATCTTCACCACAGCCGTTTCATGCCCCTATTACCGTATCGGGATATCCCCCAGGCTCGTCCACCCGTCATCGGCCTTTGGTGTTTTGCCAAGAACGGGTAACTCCTCGCGGGTTTCTAAATTAAAGATCCTGACACTTGCATCGTAACTACCCGCTTTTACGCCGGACGGTATGAGCAGGTAGTTATCCTCTCTAAAAATGCTGTTTTCGGGCCAGCTATCCGGCGCATAGATACGATAACCTATTACATGCATCTTAATAAAAGTACTACTTTTACCGTCTGAAAACCGGATAATGATGACCAGCGGCTGCCGGACCTTGCCGATGCGTTTCCAATAGTAGGCTAAATGCAGCAATCTACCCTGAGCCGCTTCCTCCCCGATGACGTCATAGCCCAAGAAGATGACCTGACCGCCGAATTCGAGATCTACGACCTTCTCTATATCCGGGTTGGAGACCTCCTCGCAGAGAAGACGGTTTTTCGGATAATTTTTATTGAACAAAACTATATCGTCTGCGGCGGCAAGAAGGCCCCAGTTACCCCGGCTCAAAAAAGAACGCAGGTTTGCCGGCGCCTCGGGAGGAAAAAAGGCGTTGACCATCAGCGGTTCATTAAAATCGAATAACGCGTATTGCAAATTCGCGGGCGGCTCGTACCTGGCGGAGGTGTACATTTTATACCCGCTGGAGATCAGGTGCGCCGAACATATCTCATAGCGGTTAGCCAGCCAGGGTAAAAATTGAAAGGTGGCGATAGCGCTGGCCTGCGCGGGGATCCGCTTAACCAGCAGAGATTTTGCCCTGGCCAGGTCGGTTATCCGGCAGTCTCTCAAGTATCTGGAGAAAAAGAGCTGCGGGGCTTCCAGCCTGATACCTGCAGCTATAGTAGTAAGGATCAAAAGAAGGAGAAGCGCCT